>DATHLO010000026.1:0-3202 GCA_035488075.1 Steroidobacteraceae bacterium
GTCGTCATCGTCTGCGACGGCACGGCCGCGGCGGCGCGCCGCCTCGAGCGCGTGCTGTGGAACGATCCGGCCACCGGCGTCATGCGCCACGCGGACGCCGGCTACGAGCTCGCCATCGAATGTGCGCGCGCGCAGGGCCTGAATCTGCCGTTTCTCGGCACGGCACGCTGAGCGCCGGATCCTTCGCCGTGCCCGAGACGCTCAAGCTGTGGCGCAACGCGCAACTCGCCACCTGTGATGCCCTGCAGCGCACCGTGGCGCGCGGCGCACTGCTCACGCGCGGCGCACGCATCGAGTGGGTGGGCGAGGAAGCGCAGCTGCCGCCGCAGGCCGCCACCGCACAGATACACGATCTGGGCGGCGCCTGGGTGACCCCGGGGCTCATCGACTGCCACACGCATCTGGTGTTCGCGGGCAACCGGGCTGACGAGTACGCCGAGCGCCTGCGCGGACGCTCGTATGAACAGATCGCGCGCGCAGGCGGCGGCATCCTCGCGAGCGTGCGCGCCGTGCGCGCGGCAAGCGAAGCGCAGCTCTTTGAAGAAAGCGCGCCGCGCCTGGCGGCGCTCCTCGGCGAGGGCGTCACGACCATCGAGATCAAGTCCGGCTACGGACTCACGCTCGAGGATGAGGCGAAGATGCTGCGCGTGGCGCGCGCGCTCGGGCGCGCCTTTCCGGTGACCGTGCGCACCACGCTCCTCGCCGCGCATACGCTGCCGCCCGAATACGCCGGCCGCGCCGATGAGTACGTGGAGACAGTCGCGCGCGAGTGGCTGCCGGCGCTGCTCGCGGAGGGACTCGTCGACGCCGTCGACATCTTCTGCGAGCGCATCGCCTTCAGCGTCGGGCAGGCGCGGCGCCTCTTCAGCGCGGCGCAGGCGCTGCAGGTTCCGGTCAAAATGCACGCCGAGCAGCTGAGCAATCTCGGCGGCACGCTGCTCGCGACCGAGTTTTCCGCCCTCTCCTGCGATCACCTGGAATTCGCCGGCGCACCGGAGGCGGCCGCGCTGGCGCGCGCCGGCACCGTCGCGGTGCTGCTGCCGGTGGCCTACTACTGTCTCGCCGCCGAGCGCAAACCGCCCGTCGCGGCACTGCGCGCGGCCGGCGCCGCGCTCGCCGTCGCCAGCGACTGCAACCCCGGCTCCGCCCCCGGCACGTCGCTCCTGCTCGCCCTGAGCATGGCGACGCGGCTGTTCGGTCTCACCGCCGAAGAGGCGCTCGCGGGTGCCACGCGCGACGCTGCGCGGGCGCTCGGCCTCGGGCACGAGCGTGGGTTGCTCGCACCCGGGTATGCGGCGGATTTCGTGGTGTGGAACGTGCGCTCGCTGAGCGAGCTGTCGTACTGGATCGGTTTCAATCCGCGCCGCACCGTGGTGCGCGCCGGCGAGGTACAAAGATGGCCGAACTCGAACCCCTGAAGCTCGGCGCGCGGCCGCTGCATCTGGCGGACCTGCGCCGCATCTACGAGGGCGCGCTCACGGTCAGCATCGCGCCGGCCGCGCTCGCCGCAGTCGAGCAGGCGCACGCGGTCACGCTGCGCATCGCGGCCGAAGATGCGCCCGCGTACGGCATCAACACCGGGTTCGGCCTGCTCGCGCAGACGCGTATCGCGCCCGCGCAGCGCACGCTCCTGCAGCGCAACATCATCCTCTCGCACAGCGCCGGCGTGGGACCGCTGCTGGATGATCCGATCGTGCGCCTCACGCTCGTGCTCAAACTGGCGAGCCTGTTGCAGGGGTTCTCGGGCGTGAGCACGCAGCTCGTGCGCTTTCTTGAGGCCCTCATCAACAAGGGGCTGTATCCGTGCGTGCCGGCCCAGGGCTCGGTAGGTGCCAGCGGGGATCTGGCTCCCCTCGCCCACCTGTCGCTTGCCGTGCTGGCGCAGGGGCAGATCCGGCGCCGCGGGGAGATCCTGCCCGCCGCCGAAGCGCTCTCGCAGGAGGGCCTCACCCCGCCGGTGCTCGGACCGAAAGAGGGCCTTGCGCTGCTGAACGGCACCCAGGTGTCCACCGCGCTCGCGCTGGCGGGACTCTTTGAGCTGGAGACGGTGTTCGCCGGAGCGGTCGTCTCCGGCATCCTCTCGCTCGATGCCCTGCAAGGCAGCGATGCCCCTTTTGATCCGCGCATTCACCACGTGCGCGGCCACGACGGCCAGGCGCGCGTGGCACAGGTCTACCGCGCGCTGCTCGAGGGCAGTCAGATCCGCGAATCGCATCGCACCTGCACGCGCGTGCAGGATCCGTATTCACTGCGCTGTCAGCCCCAGGTGATGGGGGCGTGTCTGGACCTCATGTCGCAGCAGGCCGGCACGCTGGTCACGGAAGCTAACGCGGTCACCGACAATCCGCTCATCTTCCCCGACACCGCCGAAGTGCTCTCGGGCGGCAACTTCCACGCCGAGCCGGTCGCCTTTGCCGCGGATGTGCTCGCGCTCGCCTGCGCGGAGGTCGGTTGCATCACCGAGCGGCGCGTCGCACTGCTGGTGGATCCGAAGATGAGCGGGCTGCCCGCGTTTCTGAGCCCCGAGAGCGGCGTCAACTCCGGATTCATGATGGCGCAGGTCACCGCTGCGGCGCTCGTGGCGGAGAACCGCATGCTGTGTCACCCGGCGAGCGTTGACAGCATTCCGACCTCCGCCAATCAGGAAGATCATGTGAGCATGGCGACGCACGGCGCACGGCGGCTGCTCAGCATGACGGCCAACGCACTGAACATCGTCGCGATCGAGTTTCTTGCCGCCTGCCAAGGCCTCGACCTGCGCGCCCCGCTGAAGACCTCCGCGCGGCTGCAGGTTCCCTACGAGGCGCTGCGGCTGAAGGTTCCCTTCGCGCAAAGCGATCGGCTTCTCGCCCTGGATATCGAGGAGGCAGCGCTGGTGTTGCGCCGCGATGATGTGCAGTCGCTGGCGAATTCCCTGTTACCCAGTTTCCGCTGAGCCAACATCCGCGAAGACACGTTCAGACTCACTGCGAAGTCATGCGTGTGCCCGGCCACTGTGACGGCTGACTGCTAAAGGAGCCCGGGACCCCGCGGGTACGTGAAAGGGCCGCGGCCCCCTTAAAGCCGCGGCCCTTTGGCGTAACGTAGCGCTTCGCGCGTAAACGTGCGGCGACGACGCCGCGCGGCTACGCGGGGGCGTACTCCGACTTGGGCTTCTCGGCCGCGATTTCTTCGGGATGCTGCTCGCGCTTGATGCGCTCGT
>DATHLO010000027.1:0-12328 GCA_035488075.1 Steroidobacteraceae bacterium
CAAGGACGAGCGTCATCGCTATCTGCTGGCCAACAATCTTGCGACCCTGCTGTGGCTCGGTCAGGTGGGCACGCTCGAGTTCCACGTCTGGCACTCGCGCGCCTCGGTGCTGCCGGAGGCCAAGGGCGCGCACACCGACTACGCCGGCTCGCTTGCCGCCCTGGAAGCCTCGATCCTCAACTACCCCGACTATCTGGTGTTTGACATCGACCCGTACATCTACTCGGGCAAGGAGGCCAAGGGCGCCGAGCCGGAACTCAACCGGCGCGGCTTCGCGACCGGCAAGCGCGTCGCGTTCTGGCTGCACGAGCTGCTGCGCGAGATGTCCCTGCAGGCGATCGTCAAGACCTCCGGCAAGACCGGCCTGCACGTGTTCGTGCCGATCGAGCGCACCGTCACCTTTGATCAGGCGCGGCACATCTGCGAGACCGTCGGGCGGCACGTCATGCGCGAGCACCCCAAGGAGATCACCATGGAGTGGGCGGTCGAGAAGCGCACCGGCAAGATCTTCATCGACTACAACATGAACGTGCGCGGCAAGACCCTCAACGTTGCCTACTCCCCCAGGGGGGTTCCCGGAGCCCCTGTTTCCATGCCGTTGACCTGGGAGGAGCTCGAAGCGGCGGAGCCGATGGACTTTACAATCAAAGACGTACCAGCGCGCTTGGAAAAGACCGGCGACCGGTGGCATGATGTACTTGAGTTAAAACAGAGTCTTACGAAGGCTTTCGCTGCCGCTCGTGAGAAATAATCCGCCACGGTAGGTGCATTCATGGCCGCACGTTCGATTGGGTCCCTGACGGTGTCCTTCGGGTTGGTCGCCATCCCGGTGAAGTTGTACACCGCCACGCAAGCCTCAAACGCCATCTCCTTTAACCTGCTGCACAAGACCTGCGGCTCGCGACTGCGCCAGCAGTACATCTGCCAGAAGGAAGGCGTGCCCGTGGAGCGCGAGGAGATGGTGAAGGGCTACGAATTCGCCAAGGACCAGTACGTGCGCTTCACGCCCGAGGAGATCAAGGCGCTCGAGGAGGTCGGAACGCACTCGGTGGACATCTCGGAGTTTGTGCCCATCGAGTCGATCGACCCGGTGTATTTTGACAAGACCTACTACCTCGCGCCGGACAAGGGCGCGGCCAAGCCTTACGGCCTGCTGGTCGAGGCGCTCAAGCAGTCCGGGCGCTGCGGCGTCGGCCATTGGGCCGCGCGCGGCAAGGCCTACATCGTCATTCTGCGCCCCATCGGCGATGTACTCGCCATGCAGCAGCTGCACTACGCGGCCGACGTGAAGAGCGCCGCCGAGGTCGAGGTGCCCAAGCCGGAAGTGAAGCCGCAGGAGCTGAAACTCGCCCAGCAGCTCATCGATCAACAGACGGCGCCGAAGTTTGACCCGCAGGCGTACAAGGACGACGTGCGCGCGCGCGTCGAGGCGGCGATCCAGAAGAAAGTCGAGGGGCACGAGATCTCGGTCGCCGAGGTGGCACCGCCGGGCACGGGCAAGGTGATCGATCTGATGGAGGCGCTGCGCGCCAGTCTGGAGAAAACCGAGAGCGCGCGCTCCCAGGTCACGCGCCTCGGGCCGCGCAAGGGTCCCAAGCGTGCCGAGGAGCCCACCAAAGTTGCGCGTAAGGCGAGCAAGCGCAACGCCTAGAGTGCGCTAGCGCCTTCGAGAGGTCAGGTGCCTTCTTATAGTGTGCGGGACGTCGAGCGGGTCCTGCAGCTCTCGCCCGCTACCACGCGCAGTCTGATCCGTGCCGGGTTCGTCACTCCGGCGCGCGGCCCGCGCCGCGAGTACCGCTTCTCCTTCCAGGACCTGATCGTGCTGCGCACCGCCCGGGCGTTGCTCGCGGCCAAGATCCCCGCCAAGCGCATCCGCCGCTCCCTCGAGTCGCTGCGTCGCGACCTGCCTGAATCCATGCCGCTGTCCGGATTGGCGATCAGCGCCGTCGGGGATCACGTCGTGGTCCGTGACGGCGCGGCGCGCTGGCAGGCCGAGGGGGGGCAGTACGTGCTCGGACTGGACGTGAGCCTGCAGAACGGCGTGCTGCACGTGGTGGAGCACACCGAGAGTGCCCCGGCTGCCGCGAGCGAGTCGCCCGACTGGTTCAGCCAGGCACTGGCACTCGAGAGCAGCGACGCGCCGGCGGCACTCAGCGCCTATGCCCGTGCGGTCGAGGCGGAGCCGCAGAACGTGGCGGCCTGGAGCAACTGGGGGCGCCTGCTGCACGAGGCCGGCCGTACGCAGGAAGCCGCCGATGTCTACCAGCGCGCGCTCGAGCGCGCCGGTGCCGACTCGTTGCTGCTCTACAACCAGGGTGTGCTGCTGGAGGATCTCGGGGATGCGGGGGCTGCAGTGCGCGCGTACCAGAGCGCGCTCGAGGAGGATCCGGATTTCGCCGACTGTCACTACAATCTCGCGCGCCTGTACGAATCGCTCGGCAAGGCGCAACACGCGATCCGGCACCTCGGGCAGTATCGGCGTCTGGTGAGCAACGAGAGCCGCTGAGCGCACCGTGACACCCATGAGGCTCTGGGTTGGCACCTCCGGCTACAACTATCCTGAGTGGAAGGGCAGCTTCTACCCGCTGAAGATGCCGGCGGCCAAGATGCTGCCGTACTACGCCGAGCGCTTCAGCACAGTGGAGATCAACTACACCTTCTACCGCGTTCCCAACGCCAAGATCCTCGCCGGCTGGGACCGCGAGACGCCGCCGGGATTTCGCCTGACCCTGAAGGCTCCCAAGCGCATCACCCACATCGCCAAACTCACCGACTGTGCCGAGCTCACCGCCTACTTCCTGAAAACCGCCGCCACGCTCGGACCCAAGCTCGGCGCCCTGCTCTTTCAGCTGCCGCCCTACCTGCGCAAGGACCTCGGTGTGCTCGAGGACTTTCTGCAGCAGCTGCCCGCGCAGACCTGCGCGGCGTTCGAATTCCGGCACGCCTCCTGGATGGACGCGGAGGTCTTCGCTCGCCTGAAGGCGCGTAACGTTGCCCTGTGCATCGCCGACAGCGAGAAGTTCTCAACCCCGGTTGAGATCACGGCCGATTACGCGTACTTCCGCCTGCGCGACGAGGGCTATACGGCGCAGGATCTGGCACGCTGGGCGGCGGTGATCCAGGCCCGGGCGGGTCACTGCCGCGACGTGTTCGTCTATTTCAAGCACGAAGAGGCCGGCAAGGGCCCCGAATTCGCCCGCACCCTGCTCGCGGCACTCGCGGCAGACGCGCCTTAGGAGCGCCCGGGGGGGGGCCACTGCATCCAAAACCACCCGCCGGCGCATCTTTACGCTAGCCCCACCCGGCTCTTTGAGGAGCAGACCATGGATTTTGGACCTTTTGCCGTTGCTATCGCCTTCTGGACCTTCGTGGCGATCGCGACCGTCGCCGGTATCGTCGCCGACTACAAGAAGCGCCAGCTCACCCTCGAGCCCCTGCGCGCCGCGATCGAGAAGGGCCAGCAGCTGGACCCGAGCATCGTCGAGCGGCTCATGGCCCCGGCGCAGCCGGCGGGCATCAACCCACTCACCCTGTGGGTAAGTGGCGTCATCGCCATCTCCGCCGGCGTCGGCGTGGGCTTGCTCGCCTTCATGCTCGAGCGCGTGGCGCCGGAAGCCTTCTGGCCCGTCCTGGGCGGGGGCGTGGTGACACTGTGCCTCGGCACGGGCCTCGTGGTCGCGGCGCGCATCGTGCAGAAATACAAAGGAACTCGCGGGCCGGTGTGACGGCAGGTCCGCCCGTGCCCGCGCTCGGCCAGGTCGCTGAGGCGACCGTCGTCGCGCTCGCCATGAACGGCGATGCGGCGGCCTTCTGCGAGCTCGTGCGGCGCCGGCAGTCGGCGCTGCGCAATCTGTTACGTCGCCTGAGCCGCGACGCTGCGCTCGCGGACGATCTGGCCCAGCAGACCTTCCTCAAGGCGTGGCGCGCGCTGCCGCAGCTGCGCTCCGTCGCTGCCTTCGGCGCCTGGCTGCGGCGGCTCGCCGTCAACACCTGGCTCGAGCACGTGCGCGCGGCGCCCCCGCCGGCGGTGGCGCTGGACCCCGAGGAACTCGGGGCGGCGCCCGGCAGCGCCACCTCCCCGGAGACGCAACTGGATCTTGACCGCGCGCTCGCGCAGCTGGCGCCGCAGGAGCGCCTGTGTGTGGTGCTCGCCTACAGCGAGGGCATGAGCCACGGCGAGATCAGCAGCGCCACCGCGCTGCCACTGGGTACCGTGAAATCGCACGTGCGGCGCGGCAGCGAACGGCTGCGCGCGCTGCTGAGCGCCTACCATTCCGTTCAGGAGCACGCCCATGTCGGATGATCTGGATGCACGCCTGCTGCGCAGCTTCGCCTCCGCCGAGCAACCCCTGGCCGCTGAGCCGTTTGTTGCTGCAGTGACGGCACGCATCGCCGCCGCGCGTCGCTGGCGCCTCGACGTGCGCAGCTGCTACTCAGTCGTGGGCACCATCGCCGCCGGTCTGGGCACAGGCGTCTTGGCCTTGAAGCGCGTCTGGCTGCTCGTGATCGGAGCCGCGGCGGTCACGGTGTGGGCGGCGTTCCTGTGAGGATGCGCACGGCAGCGAATGTGCACCAGCGGCCGCTGCGCACGGTGACCTCGCATGATCGCGCGAGTAGCACCCTCAAGAACGCCCCGATGAAATGCTCGACGTCGCGCCTTGCGCGCTGGTGCGCCTGCGTGGTACTCGCGCTCGGCACGCAGCTGCCCGCCCCGGCGCAGCCGCCCGCCTCGGCCACCGACGCGCGCGGTGGCGAACACGATTTCGATTTCGAGATCGGCACCTGGAAAACCCACATCAGGCGTCTGCAGCACCCGCTGAGCGGCTCGAGCAGCTGGGTGGAATACGAGGGCACTTCCGTGGTGCGCAAGATCTGGGGTGGTCGTGCCAATCTTGTGGAACTGCAGGTGGCCGGACCCGCAGGTCACATCGAAGGGCTGTCGCTGCGGCTGTACAACCCGGTCTCCCACCAGTGGAGTCTTAACTTCTCCAACAGCGCGAGCGGCACCCTGGGGCCACCGACGATCGGCGAGTTCAAGAACGGTCGCGGCGAGTTCTACGACCAGGAGTCATTCGGCGAGCGCGCGATACTGGTGCGTTTCGTGATCAAGGACATCAGCGCCGACTCGTGTCGCTTCGAGCAGGCGTTCTCGGCCGATGGCGGCAAGACCTGGGAGGTGAACTGGATCGCGACCGACACGCGAGTGCGCAGCGAACCCGGCGCCTGAGAAGCGCGCGCCGCGGCGGCCGTCAGGTCGTCCAGATCTGGCCAAAGACGCGGGCAAAATTACCGCCCAGCACCTTCTGCACGACGGCGTCAGAGTAGCCGCGCTTTAAGAGCTCGTCCGTGACGATCTCCAGCCGGCGCGGGTTATTCATGCCCTCGACGTAGGTCGGCCGGTCTTCCTCCGGCGCCGACAGCCCCGCTTTTTGCCGCGCGTCGACCGCCTTCTGAAACTCCGCCATGCCCTTGGCGCTGGTGTCGAAGGGCTCGATACCGACATCGCTGCCAATGCCGACATGATCCTCGCCCGCCACCTTGAGCGCGTGCTCGAGGTGCTGCATGTAATCGGCCACGGTGGGCTGGTGCGGCGAGGGGGTGAGATACGGCAGGTCGAAGATCCCGATGACGCCGCCGCGCGCCGCCAGCGCCCGCAGCTGTGCGTCGCTCTTGGTACGCGGGTGCGCGTGCACGGCGGCACAGCCGGTGTGCGTCATGATCGGCGGCTGCGCGGACAGAGCAAGGACGTCGGTGGTGGTGGCGGCGTTGGCATGACTGAGGTCGATGGCGATCCCGAGCCGGTTCATCTGCTTGACCGCGTCGCGCCCGAGCGGCGTGAGACCGCCGCCGTCAGGTTCCATGACGCCAGCGGCGAACGGGGAGCGGCGGTTGTAGGACAACTGCATGACGCGCACGCCCAGATCGCGGAACACCGCGAAAGCGTCGAGCTTGTTGCCGAGCATGTCGGCGCTCTCGAAGGAGCAGATGATGCCGAGCTTGTTCGCGCGTTTGGCCTGCTCAATATCCGCCGGCACGCGGATCGCGGTGAAATACTGCGGGTGCACCTCGATGAGCCGCTGCACCCGCCCGATCTCGGCGACCGTGGCGGCAAAGTCGCTGTTGATGCCGCCCAGGGACCATTTGAGGGCGTTGATGCCGCTGCCGCGTACGAGGTCCAGATCCTCTTGCGACAGGGGCAGCGTATCGGGCTCCGGTGGCGCGGAGTTGCAGTCGAGCACAAGCGCGCGGCGGTAGAGCGCGCGCGCCCGCGCACTGACCGGAGTCTGTGGCGCGCTGCTGGCGCGCAGCGATGGGGTAAGCAGTGCCGCGGCCGCGAGCGCGCCGGAGAATTCGCGCCGATTCATGCGCGCCCCCGCGGGGCGCTACAGCTGCAGGCGCGCCGGCTTGACGGCAACGCCGAGCACCTCGAAATGCGCTCCCTGCTGCAGTGCGCTCGCCCCGAGAAGTCCGCGCGCCGGATAGTGTCCGTGAAAGTAGGTTCGGTAGATGGCATCGAAGGTCTCGTTACGGCTGAGGTCGGTTGAAATTACCGTCACATATACCAAGTCGTCCATGTTAAGGCCTGCGGCCTTCAGCGTGCGTTGCATTCCATCCATGAGCAGCCGCGCTTCCACCGCGCCATCCGACGGCGCGCGGCCGGTGTGCGGATCGATCCCGAGGTGGCCGCCCAGGTACAGCGTGTTGCCGGTGCGAATGGCAGCGCTGAAAGGCCCGGGCATCGCTCCTGCAAGGACGGGATCGAGGAAGTAGCTGCGCTCCGCGCCCTCGCCCGCCGCACCCTGCGCCAGCGGCAATCCCAGGACCAGCGTGAGGAGCACCAGCAGCAAGGGACCGGCTTGAGTCTTCATGACCTTCGTACTCCGTTGTCCGATGCCAGTAGAGATGCGCCACGCAGTCCCCTTGGATGCAAACGCCGCCGCGCATCAGCGGATCTGCTTGGGGCAGTGCCCGAGTGGCTCCACCTCGCTCGGATCTAGTTGCCGGAGAGGCCTGCGAAGCCGACCAGCGGCCCCGCACGCGGAGGCTTGATGCGATAGTTAGGGGTGCACTGGAGGCAAACCCAAACCGTGCGTGAGCCCGAGCTCGATCAGGCGCGCGAAGAGGGAACAGCTCAGCCCCGGCAGCCACGATGACGTGCATGCCGGCCTGCGTGGTGCACTTTCGGACCTTGAGAATACCGCTGCAAACCCCCTACGCTCGGGGCGCCGCCAGCCCGGCGACCCTGCAGGAGCGCCCCGCCGTGTCCCCATTCCCCCCTCTGTGCGCGGCGTGCCTGGCACTCGCCTGCGCCGCCACGGTGGCGGCGTCCGAGCCGACCGCCGCGGCACTGCAGCGGTCCACCCAGGCGCTCATGGACGCTACCGCCCCCGGAAACCGCGCGGTGTGGGCGCACTACACCGATCCGCAGTTCCTGTACGTCACCGAAGACAACGAGGTGAAAACGCGCACCCAGGTGCTCGCGGATCTCACGCCGCTGCCGCCCGGATCCAGCGGCTGGATCACGGTCGCAGAGTTCCTGTGCCGCGATTTCGGACGTTTCGCCGTCACCACCTATCTCATCGACGAGCACGAGAGGGTCGAAGGGCACGAATTGCACGCTCACTACCGCAGCAGCGATACCTGGCGTCTCACGCCCGCAGGGTGGCGGCTCGTAGCCTCGCAGGTGTTTGCGATACCGCAAGATCCGCCGCGTGCCACGGTGCCGTATGCGCCGCTGGCGGACTACGAAGGGCTGTACCGCCTGAGTGCCGCGACCGCACAGACCATTCGTCGCGAGGGCGACCACTTGGTCGCCGAACGCGCCGGCCGTCCGGTGCAAGTGCTGCTGCCGGAAAGCGGTGATGTCTTCTTCACACCTGGGCATCCGCGCTCGCGACGGATCTTCACGCGCGCAAGCGACGGACGGGTGAGCGGATTTGCCGACCGCCGCGAAGGCGTCGATCTGATCTGGACGCGCGTCGCGCCCGAGGGGACGGCCCGCTAGGTGCGGTGTGGGTGAAAGATGAGATCGAGGGCCGGTTCCCCGCTACGGCCCCCGTCGGTGGATCAAGAACTGCGCGAGCGTCCGAAATCAGGAACCACTGGCGCGCACCGCCCGCGCCGTGTCGCCGATTGCAATGTCGGCGGCACTGAACAGATCGCGCACGCACGCCGCGCCCTCGAGTGCGAGCAGCGCGCGCTTGATGTACAGGCCGCCCCCGAAACCCGTCAGGGAGCCGTCGGCGCCGATGACGCGGTGACAGGGGACAATCAGTGGCAACGGGTTGGCACCGTTCGCCAGGCCCACGGCGCGCGCGCCGCTTTGGGTGCCGAGCCGGCGCGCGAGTTCCCCGTAAGAAACCGTCTCCCCGTACGGTATCTGTCGCAGCGCTTGCCATACCGAGCGCTGAAACGGCGTGCCCTGCGGTGCGAGCGGCAGCCTGAACACCTGGCGCGTCCCGGCGAAGTACTCGGCGAGCTGCGCGGTGACCTCAGCAAAGGGCGCCGCAGCGTGTCGCCACGCAGCGCACGGCTGAAGCGCGCGCGGGCCGGCCTGAAAGTGCACCTGCGTGAGGGCGCCCGCACTGCCGGCCAAGAGCAGCGTGCCGACGGGCGATTCGATCTCGCACCAGTAGATGGGCGCCTGCGGCTGCGTCGCGTTCATAAGCTCACCCCTGCAATGCGGGCGGGCACCGCCGCCGCGCGCCACAGATGCATCACGGCATAACTGCGCCACGGCTGCCACTCCTTGGCGCGCTCATCGAGCTGTTTTCCGCTCAGCATCTTGTGCGGTGGCGCGGCCATGCGGCGTAGCACGAGGTCCGCGCTTGGCAGCGCGTCCGGTTCGCCGAGCGCGCGCAGTAACACGTACTGCGCCGTCCACGGACCGATCCCCGGCAGAGCGGCCAGGGCATCGCCGAGCTGCGCGGGCGCCGCGCTGAAATTCACGCGCCGCTCGAGCACGGCGCGTGCGAGGGCGTACAGGGCCGCAGCGCGCGAGCGCGTAAGGCCAAGCCCGGCGAGATCGGCGCGGGCAATATCGGCCGCACTCGGGAAGAGGTGTGTCAGCCCCTCGCCGCCGCCGCGCACGGTGCGTCCGGCGCGCTCGACGAGGCGCGAGGCAAACGTGCGCCCCGCGGCAACGCTCACCTGTTGTCCAAGTATGGCGCGCACGGCGCACTCGAACGCGTCCCAGGCGCCGGGAATTCTCAGTCCAGGCCGCGCGCGCACCAGCGGCCCGACCAGCTGATCCTTCGAGAGCTCACTGCCGATGCGCGCCGGATCGGCCGCAAGGTCAAAGACGCGACGGGCGACCGAGGATAATTGCAGCAGCGCCGCGGGCGGTGCCCCGGTCACGCGCAACTGCAGCGCATCTTCGCCGGGCAGCGTCGCGACGCAGATCAAGGCATGGCCGCCCTCGCACGCGACCGTGCGCGCATAGCCGCGCGCATCGACCCGCTCCACGCCCGCCACCGCCCGCGCGGCCAGAAACTCGCGCATGTGGTTCCAGTCGTACGGTGGCCGGTAGGCGAGCCGCAGCACGACCTCCTCGGATCGCTCCTCTGCGCCCCCGCGGCGCCGCGCGCGACGCAGGTCGCGCGGTGAGCGCTGATACGTGTTGCGGAACGCGTCGTTGAAGCGACGGCTGCTGCCGAAGCCGGCCGCCAGCGCAATCTGCGTGATCGGCAGATTCGTGTCCTGCAGCAGGCACACGGCGAAGTGCAGGCGCCGCGTCTGTGCGACCGCCGTCGGCGAGGCACCCACGTGGCGCCCAAAGAGACGCAGCAAGTGGCGCGGCCCGATCCCCAGTCGCGCGGCCAATTCCTCCACTGAGCCTTCATCGAGCGCGCCCTCGTTAATCAGACGCAGTGCGCGACGCACCACCGCCGCGGTGCCGATCCACGCGGGCGTACCGGGCGCGGCCTCGGGACGGCAGCGCAGACAGGGCCGGAAGCCGGCCGCCTCCGCGGCGGCGGGCGTGCCAAAAAAACGCACGTGCGCGCGCTTGGCGTAGCGTGAAGGACAGATCGGGCGGCAGTAGATTCCGGTGGAAGTCACCGCGATAAAGAACTTGCCGTCAAAGCGCGGATCACGGCTGACGCGCGCCCGCTCCAGCGCCTCCGCATCCAATCCCGAAATCGTCTCCATGCCCGCACCATACCCGCCGCGGGCTCATGAAAGTAGCCGTTTTCGGACCCGATGAACCCAATGGCGGCCGCGCGCCAGGGTTCCTCGGCGTGCGCTTTTTTGTGAGCCGGCCTGAGCGGACTCACGCATTGACCGCCTCCTGGCTCTGGCTTACCCGGCATCGCGCGCCGCGCCGCGGGCAAACGCCGGACGCGTAACGATGCGCTGCACATAGGCGCCGATCAGCGGCGACTTGGGCATGAATTCGGCCTGCGCGAACAGCGCAAACGAGGTGCCGAACAGCACATCCACCGCGGTGAAGTTCTCCCCGAGCAGATACGGCCCCGCGGCGAGTCGGGCGAGAATCACCGCCATCACTTCCTCCAGCTCGACCCAGCCGGCCGTGCCGCGCGGCACTTCGACCTTCATGACCTTGGAGAGGACCGCAGGCTCGAGTACCCCGGTGTAGTAGGCGAGCCAGGACAGATACGCACCGCGTTGCGCATCACCGACGAGCGGCCCGATGCGGTTCTTCGGGAACTTGTCGGTGAGGTAGAGAGCGATCGCCGCGGACTCGAACACCACGACACCCTCGTCGGAGATCGCGGGCACCTTGCCGTGCGGATGCGGATTGGCCGGATCGATCGCGCCGCTCGCGTCGCGGCCGCGCACGCTCACGATCTGGACGCGGTACGGGCACTCGAGCTCCTCGAGCAGAAACAGGAAACGCGACGAGCGGGTTCTCGGCCGGTGATACAGCGTGATCATGGCGCACTCCGCGGCAAGTGGGCAGTGCGCCAATACTACGCAATAATCCGCTGATGTCGCGATCGCTCGGGATACATACAGTGCGGGATGCGGCCTACTCCTGTATGACACTCAGGGGGCACGCTTGACCGTCACGGAAACCGCGCGGCTGCGGCTGCGCCGTCTGAGCAGCGCCGATGCTGCTTTTATCCTGGAGTTGCTCAACGATCCTGATTTCCTCGCCAACGTCGGCGATCGCGGCGTGCATAGCCTTCAGGACGCGCGGCGCTACATCGCCGAGGGTCCGGTGCTCAGCTACGAACGCTTCGGTTTCGGGCTGTATCTTGTGGAGCTCAAAGACACCTGCGTCGCGCTCGGCCTGTGCGGGCTGCTGCGGCGCGATTCGCATCCGGATGTCGAGATCGGTTTTGCGCTTCTGCCACAGGCACGACGCTGCGGTTACGCGCTCGAAGCCGCGGGCGCGACGCTGCAGCTGGGTGTGCACGCGCTCGGACTGACGCGCATCGTCGCCATCACCGCCCCCGACAACGCCGCCTCGATCCGCATCCTCGAGCGCCTGGGACTGCGGTTTGCGGGCATGGTGCACTTCACGCCCGACGGGGGCGAGTCGCGCCTGTTCGTCTATGAGCGCGCAGCCGCGCCTTAGCGCAGTGACTTGAGGGTGACGAGTGCTGCTTCGCGCAGTTTGCCGATGGCGTCATCGATGCGATTGACCGCGGTCTCGTCATCCTTGCCGAGGCCGGCCCAGTTATCCGCCCAGGCCGTCTGCAGTTCGGCGGCGCGGACGGGAACGGGCTGAGGCACGACCGCTGACAGGTCGCGGATCACGAGCACGTAGGTCCAGCCGGTGCGCGGGCTGCCCGCGCTCACATCACGATCGTACTGCGCCAGAAATACCACGCGCTCAAGTTCGGCGAGTTTGGTCAGGACTTCAAACGTCGCCGTGCGGATGTTGCGGTTGTGTTCGGTGCGCTCGTTGCGCCAGGTGTTGTACGCAAGGCTGCTCAGTGCCACGGTGAGGCTGATCAGCGCCACCGCGTTGTTGCGCAGCTGCTGGCGAATCGTAGTCATGGCTTACGCCTGATGATACGCCGACGCCGCGGCGCTCCTGAACCGAACCTGAACACCGGACCTTGAGCGGCAGTCGCGGGTACGGGGTGTCAGCGCCGCAGCGGCCGGTGCGTTCTTACTGACAGGTAAATGCGAAAGGACTGTACCCATGCGTGCCATTGTCAAATTGCTGATTGCGCTGGCTTTCGGCGCGGCGCTCACCGGTTGTGTGGTCGCCCCGGTCGGGCCCCCGCGGGCCTATGTCGGAGTGGGTGTCGTCGCTCCGGCGCCGGTGGTGGTCTACCACCGCTGGTAATGTCCCCGGTCTGACACGACGCGTCCCCGCCCGCACGCGGGGGCGCGTCGCACCCTCCCCCGGCAT
>DATHLO010000028.1:0-2273 GCA_035488075.1 Steroidobacteraceae bacterium
GAGGCCAGTAAATTTGGCGTCGATGTGCGCGCCGATACGAGCGTCGATGCGCGCACGCTCTTCCAGGGGTACGAGCGGCTCAAGGCCAGCGGCCGCGTGGTGGCACTGCTGAAGGACGGCGCCGCGGTCGACGCGCTCAAGCCCGGGGAGCGCGCGGAAGTGGTGCTTGATCGCACCCCGTTTTACGCCGAGGCCGGCGGCCAGGTCGGGGACGCCGGGGAGCTGACCGCCGTCGGCACACTGTTTGTAGTCACGGACACGCAGAAGCGCGGCGCCGCGCACTCGCACATTGGCACGCTCAAGAGCGGCACGATTCGCATCGGCGAGGAGCTCGAGGCGCAGGTGAACGGTGCGCGCCGCCAGGCGACCGCACTCAATCACAGCGCCACGCACCTGCTGCACGCTGCCTTGCGCAAGGTGCTCGGCACGCATGTGCAGCAGAAGGGCTCGCTGGTCGCCCCGGATCGGCTGCGCTTTGATTTCGCCCACAGTGAGCCACTCGCGGGCGCGCAGCTGCGCGAAATCGAGCGCCTCGTCAACGCACAGATTCGCGCGAACGCGCCCAGCGAGACGCGCGTCATGGACTACGAGGGCGCAGTGGCCGCCGGCGCGATTGCGCTGTTCGGCGAGAAGTACGATAAGGACGTACGCGTGCTGCGCATGGGAGACTTTTCGATGGAACTGTGCGGCGGCACGCACGTGCAGCGCGCGGGCGACATCGGGCTGTTCAAGATCGTGAGCGAGAGCGGCGTGGCTTCGGGGGTGCGGCGTATCGAGGCGCTGACTGGCGAGGCGGCGCTCGAATACGTCGAGCAGAACGACGCGCTGCTCAAGGACCTGGCGGGCCTCGTGCGCGGCTCGCGTGATGAGGTCAAGGACAAGGTGCGCGAGCAGCTCGAACGCGCGCGGCAGCTGGAGCGCGAGATTCGCTCGCTCAAGGACCGGCTCGCCTCCGGGCAGGGCGTGGATCTCGCCGCCGGCGCCATCGACGTGCGGGGCGTCAAGGTCGTCGCGACCCGGGTCGAGGGTGCGGATGCCGGTGCGCTGCGCGTTGCGGTAGATCAGCTGAAGGATCGTCTGAAGTCCGCCGTCATCGTGCTCGCGAGTGTCGAGGAGGGGCAGAAGGTGGTGCTGGTCGCGGGTGTCACTGCGGATCAGACCGCGCGCATCAAAGCCGGCGAACTCGCTGGCGCGGTCGCCGCGCTGGTGGGCGGCCGCGGGGGCGGCCGGCCCGATTTTGCGCAGGCGGGGGGCAACAAGCCCGAGGCCCTCGACGCGGCGCTCAAGTCCGTCGAGGGGTTTGTGCGGGAGCGCTTGAGCACTTAGCGGGCGCTTTGTTTTGCCGCCCGCGCCGCCCTTCAGTATCATGGCCGCCCGCGCGCCGGCCCGGCCGGCACACGCTGCGGCAACTATCTGAAAAAGCAGCGTTTGCGATAAGCGGAGAGATGGCCGAGTGGTCGAAGGCGCACCCCTGCTAAGGGTGTAAGGGTCAAAAGCCCTTCGAGGGTTCGAATCCCTCTCTCTCCGCCAATTTGTCTGCGCGTCTTACCCCCGCGGGTTCGCTCAATCGAGCTCCAAAAACCCGGCGCAGCGCTAACGGCGTGGCTTACCTTGCGTGAGCGCCAGGATCGCGATTCTTGCAACATTCCAGTAGGCTGACCCTACGGCAAGCACGCGCGCACCCGCGCGGCGGCTCAGATGACAGGGACGGCATGAGCCGCATTGCAGTTTGGTGCACGTCCTCTTTAGCTGGTCCGGCAACGCGGCGGTGAACTCCCATGGACCTCAGCACGATTCGTTCGGCACTCGAGGCGCGGCAGTTCTTCCTCGTCTATCAACCGATCGTCTTCCTTCGCGATCGGCTTTGCTTCGGGGCTGAGGCGCTTATCCGTTGGCGGCTGGGCAACATGGTCCTCAACGCCTCCCAATTCATACCGTTCACCGAAAACACTCCCTTGTCGGGAATGCTCACCTATTGGGTCATCGACACAGTCGGGGCCGAATTGGCCGCCTGGCTTGCGGGCAATGAGACCGTTCACATCAGCATCAATGTGCCGCCGGAGATTCTCGGTCGGGGCGGACTCGAGTACGCCGCCAACAATTCGGGGCTACGTAAACACATCAAGCAGCTGATTGTCGAAGTTACCGAGCGCGGCGTACCCGATCAGCTGGGACTCGATGCGCTCAACCACATTCCGGCCACCGGCGCGCGCGTCGCGCTCGATGACACGACCCTCTCCGGGGCGAATCTCGCGTTGCTCACGCGCTGCAAT
>DATHLO010000029.1:0-5440 GCA_035488075.1 Steroidobacteraceae bacterium
AACAGATCGGGCGGTGAGTCACGGCCGCACTTGAGCGCAACCGGTCAGTGGCTGAGGCGGGAGCGGTGGGGTTGACGCGCTGAGCTGCGCGTCGCGCGCGATGGGGTGATCGGTGAGGACTACTGTGCGCGCGGCGTGCTACTCGTCCTCATCCTCATCATCCTCATCGTCATCGACCTGGGAGGAGGTCACCTTGGCAGGGGTCGCGCTCGGTTTCGCCGGCACGATCACCGGCCGGGTCTTCATCTTCGGGCGCGCGTTAAAGACGACGATGGTCTTGCCGGTGGCGCGCAGCAGGCCCTGCTCCTCGAGCACCTTGAGCACGCGTCCGGCCATCTCGCGCGAGCAGCCGACGAGGCGCGAGAGTTCCTGGCGGCTCACCTTGATCTGCATGCCTTCCGGGTGCGTCATGGCGTCCGGCTCGCCGCACAAGTCCATGATGGCGTGCGCTACGCGCCCGGTGACGTCCACGAAGGCGAGGTCGCCGAGCTTACGGTTGGTGCGATCCAGGCGCGTCGCCAGCTGCGTGGCGAGCTCAAACACCAGGCCCGGGCTCTCGGCGGCGATCTGGCGGAAGCGCGGATAGGTCATCTCCGCCAGTTCGCACTGGTTGCGGGTGCGTACCCAGGCGCTGCGCGTGGGCTGCTCGTAGAACAGGCCCATCTCCCCGAAGAACTGGCCGCGATTGAGGTAGGCGAGCACCATCTCGTTGCCTTCCTCGTCCTCGATCATCACTTCCACCGAGCCGCTGATGATGTAGTAAAGAACGTCCGGCAGATCCCCCGCGTGGATCACGACCGTCTTCGACGGTACCGCCCGGATCCGGCAATAGCTCAGGAACCGGTTGATTGCGGGAATCTCGCTCAACGGCTTGACGTTCTCTTCCATACCGGCTCCCCAGAAAGACCTAATGTACACGCACCCGCTTGAGTTGCGGGCTTATTCAGATCCAGTAAGCAGTCCCCGTCATGACGGCGGCGGTGCGGCGCATGAGCTCGCGTACCGCTGCGGGCAGCGGTACGCCCCCCGCTCGGGTGGCGGTCGCGCCGTGCGCGATCTCCTCCGCCCTCATCGTTTCAAGTATCGCACGGCTGCGGGTATCGCCCGTCGGGAGTCTGCCGAGGTGGGTATCGAGATGCCCCTCGACCTGGCGCTCGGTCTCGGCAACGAACCCGAGGCTCGCCCGATCCCCTGCGAGTGCGGCGAGCGCGCCGATCGCGAACGAGCCGGCATACCAGAGCGGGTTGAGCAGACTCGGGCGCGCCGCGAGCTCCGTCAGGCGCGTTTCGCACCACGCCAGGTGATCGGATTCGGCGCGCGCCGCCTCCATGAGCAACGCGCGCGTGCCCGCCGAGCGCGCCAGCAGCGCCTGCCCGTGATAGAGCGCCTGCGCGGCCAGCTCCCCCGTATGGTTCACCCGCATGAGGGCTGCGGCGCTGCGGCGCTCGGCATCCGACAGGGGCGCACTGAGGATGGCAGGCTGCGGGGCGGGTCGGCTGGCGCGGGCCGGCGCAAAGACGGATCGCAGTGCGCGATCGGCGGCGGCGATGGCAGTGTCGAGAGGGCGACCGGACTCCATATCTAAGGGGGCTATTATAGGCGTATAAAGCAGCCCAACCCCCACCTTCGGGGGCGCCGGGACCCCGAAAGGCCGCCCGTGGACCCTGCGGCTTTGCATTGGGGCACCCGCTTGAGTACACTTCCCCGCCTTTTTTTGGCCCCGGATGCCCAGAGGGATCCCCGCTGACGCCGGGCCACTGCCATGAGTGAATTATGAAGACCGTATTTGCCAAGCCCGGCACCGTCCGCGGCGATTGGTTCGTCGTCGACGCCGCTGACAAGACCCTCGGCCGGCTCGCCTCGCAGATCGCCCATCGCCTGAAGGGCAAGCACAAGGCGGACTACAGCCCGCATGTGGACATGGGTGATCACATCGTGGTCGTGAACGCGCAGAAGATCCGCGTCACCGGGCGCAAGCTCACCGACAAGATCTACTACCACCACACCGGCTACATCGGGGGCATCAAGTCGATCGCGCTCGAGAAGCTGCTCGCCGAGCACCCGGAGCGGGCGATCGAGTTTGCGGTGAAGGGTATGCTGCCGAAGAACCCCCTCGGCCGGCGCATGTTCAGGAAGCTGCACGTGTTCGCAGGCGGCGAGCATCCCCACCGGGCGCAGCAGCCCAAGCCGCTTCAGCTTCAATAGGACCGAACTTAAATGCCAGCGACCCAGAATCACTACGGTACCGGCCGGCGCAAGACTGCGACCGCGCGGGTGTACCTGAAGCCCGGCAGCGGGCGCATCACGGTCAACGAGCGCTCGCTCGATGAGTTCTTCGGTCGCGAGACCGGACGCATGATCGTGCGCCAGCCGCTCGAGGCGGTGAAGCTCATGGCCCGGTTCGACATCGCGGTCAGGGTGGACGGCGGTGGCATTACCGGCCAGGCCGGCGCCATCCGTCACGGCATCACCCGGGCACTCATCAAGTACGATGAGAGCCTGCGCAAGCCCTTGCGCGATGCGGGCTTCGTGACGCGCGATGCGCGCGAAGTGGAGCGCAAGAAGGTCGGACGCCGCAAGGCACGCCGCGGACCGCAGTACTCGAAGCGTTGAGTTGGCGACGCCGCGCGCTTGGGCGCGCGGCGTCGTACGATTCGATATCCCGCCACTTGGGGGATCGTCTAGTGGTAGGACAACGGACTCTGACTCCGTTTACCTAGGTTCGAATCCTAGTCCCCCAGCCAAACCAAAAAAGGCCCGCTCACACGAGCGGGCCTTTTTCATTGCGGCCTGCGCCTACAGCTTCCGGCGCGGCAAAGCGTGAGCATCTTTTTACTTTCAGCAGGAGGTGAGGCTATGCCACGCGGCGACAAGTCCAAGTACACCCCGAAGCAGAAACGCAAGGCCGAGCACATCGAAGAAAGTTACGAGGCGCGCGGACTGGATCCGGGCGAGGCCGAGGCGCGCGCCTGGGCGACGGTGAACAAGCAAAGTGGCGGCGGCGAGCGCGCCGGCAGCGGTCGGGAGACCTCAGCGGCGCAGAAGGCCCGAGCCCGCAAGGACTCGGCGCGCCGCGCGGTGGCGGCCAAACACGGTCATCCGGCGAATCACGGGCGCATGACGGCACGCCGTTCGCGGCACACATCCGCCTGAGATTCGAGCGCGCGCTTCACCCGCACGGGGCCCGCCCGCCGACGGGCCCTGCCTTCGGCTGAGTTCTCAAGCGCGTGCGGCGCGCGCAGCCGTTCACTTCGTCAGTCGTGCGGTCGGGGTCGAGTTGACGCCGGAGCCCTCATTCAGTGCACTCAGCAACGGGCTGTGCACGGCGCTGACCGCATCGCTGACCGAGGTGTGGAAACAGTCATTCCACACGAGCTGCTCCTCGAGGCGGCGGCCCTCTTCGCCGCACACGAAGCGCGCGGCACCGCGGATACGGTTGTAGAGCTGCGTCGCGCCGGCGGCGGTGGTGATGTTCAGATCGCTGTACTTCACCGTGAGCGTGTGTACCTCAGGCGCCCCGGGTGCCTGCGCCTGCGCCGTGGCGGCGAACAACGTGGCCCCCGCGAGCGCGAGGCTGATGAGGGAAAGACGTCGAATCGGTGTGCATGTGTCCATTTGCGCTCCTCCAGGTTTCATCTACCGTAGGACCGCAGTCGCCGCTGGCCTCAATCATGGATCCAGCACGAGGAATCTGTGGTCCTGTGCATGATTGGATGCCGCGGAAGTGAAAAAGGACAAAGCCCGAGGGCAAAGCGGGCCGGTTGGCGGCCTGAGCGGGACAAATCCACACCCGGGCGGGCACGGCCTCGGGAACGCCCGGCGCGTTTAGGCAATTCGCGCGCACGATGCAGGCCGGCGCGCAGGCAGGCCGCGCCCGGCCGCCCGTGGCAAGCTCGCCGCTCAGGGCTTGTCGATGATGATGATCGGGTCGAGCATCAGTTTGCCGACGCGCACGGTGTATTTGTAAAAGGGCGCCTGTGCATCCGGGGCCACGGATTGCGTGTGGCTGTCGACGACCTCCTTGCCGTCCGCGCGATGCGAAGTGAACGGGCCCCACGGTTGCTCGGTGCCGCCGAGCTGCGTGAACGTGAGCGTGAAGGGGTACGCGCACTCCCAGTGCACCTTCGTCTTCTGCAGGGCGCGCAGGGCGCCGCCGTTGGGCGAACACCAGACCGTGCCCTCATCCACGTGAATGATGATGGGCGGAAGATCTGACTTCGGGTCCTGAGGTATCAATGACTGCTGTGAGTCTGCCATGGGCCTTCTCCGTTTAAGGTGTGAAGTGCTGTCCTTTGGATTCACGCCGTGGGTGATTTGTCGGCCGGGCCGACGAGCTTGCGGAAGCGGGCGTCGCTGCGCAGGCTTATGAAATCCGGTGCCGCGCGCACCAGCTGCGCCGGATAGCCCAGCTCTACGGCGCGGCTGAGAGAGGCGAGCGCGCCGGCCGTGTCGCCCGTCTCGAGAGCGACGAGCGCAGCGTAGTAGTGCACGTATTCGTCCGCCCC
Source organism: Steroidobacteraceae bacterium (assembly GCA_035488075.1). Lineage (GTDB taxonomy): Bacteria > Pseudomonadota > Gammaproteobacteria > Steroidobacterales > Steroidobacteraceae > 13-2-20CM-66-19. Next base: position 4,506 of record DATHLO010000029.1, read on the forward strand.
ATCAAGTTCGAGCGCGCGGCTGGCATAACGTGCCACGTGCTCGGTGTCCCCGGCGCGGACGCTGTAGTAGGCGAGCTGCATCCAGGAGATGCCGTCGTTCGGGTTGACCTGCAGGCTCTTCTGGGCGAGGAGGATGGCGCGCCGGTAGTCGCCCTGGGCTTCGGCGCGACGGCTGTCGATCTGCCACAGTGCATCGGCGAGGTTGCCCCACACGCGATGATCCTGGGCGGCGAGCTCCGTGGCGCGCGAGAACATCTGCGCGGCATCCGCGTAGCGACCGAGGAAGTAGTACACCGTGCCGAGGTTCGAGTAGGCGCTGCGCGTCGGCTCAAGCGCCAGCGAGCGCTCGAACGCGGCGGCCGCGCCGCTGAAGTTGGCGGTCATCTCGAGCGCCGCGCCGAGGTTGTTGAAGGCGAGCGGGCTTGCCGGGATCAGCTCGGTCACGCGCTGGAAGATCGGTACGGCGGCGGCGGCGCGGCCGTGGCTGACGAGGAAACCGGCGAGCGCACTTTGTGCACCCCAGTAAGTGGGCTCGACCTGCACTGCCTGACGGAAGGCGCGCTCGGCATCGACTCTGTTCTGCGCGCCGTCGAGGGCTTCGCCGAGTCCCATATAGCCATCCGCGTTGTCCGGGTCCGTGCGGATCGCCTCACGATACAGTGCCGCGGCCTGCTCGCTGCGGCCCGATACCAGATACAGGTGCGCGAGTGCAGCGGAGACCTCGCGCAGCGAGCCGTCGAGCTTGAGCGCTTCGCCGCAGGCGCTTTCTGCCTGCCCGACCAGCGTCGCATCGCGCGTATATTCATAGCCTATGACGTAGCGCTCGCACAGCCCGGCGTAGGCGAGCGCGAATTTCGGGTCCTTGCTGAGCGCCTGCCGGAAGCTCTCGCCCGCCTCCTCGAGCTGCGTCGCGCGACCGGGACCGTGCAGCTTCG
>DATHLO010000030.1:0-6228 GCA_035488075.1 Steroidobacteraceae bacterium
GCGGCGCGGGGCCCGAGGCGCGCCTCCTCATCAAGGGCTCGCGTTTCAATCGCCTGGAGCGCGTGGTCGACGCACTCACCGGCAGCGCGCAGGCGGGCGGGCACTGATGCTGTACTGGATCACCCAACAATTCGCCGGCCATGTGAGCGGCCTGCACGTCTTTTCCTATCTCACCTTCCGCGCCATTCTCGCGACCGCATCTGCGCTGGGGTTCTCGCTGCTCGTGGGGCCCTCGATGATCGCGCGCCTGTCGCGCTACCAGATCGGCCAGGTCGTGCGCGACGATGGTCCGCCGACCCACCTGCTCAAGGCGGGCACGCCGACCATGGGCGGCACACTCATCCTCGTTACGACGCTTGTGAGCACGCTGCTGTGGGCGGAGCTGTCGAACCGGCTGGTGTGGACGGTACTCGGAGTCACCTTCGCCTTCGGTCTCATCGGCTTCTACGACGATTATCTGAAGCTCGTGGTGCGCAACCCCCGCGGGCTCGCGCCGCGCTGGAAGTACTTCTGGCAGTCGGTCGCCGGTCTTGCCACCGCGGCGACGCTCTTCTACACGGCGACCGAGCCGGCGGGAACCGCGCTCTTCCTGCCGTTCGTGAAGAACTTCGAAGCGCCGCTCTCGGCCTTCGGCTTCATCGCCATCGCCTACCTCATGATCGTGGGCATGAGCAACGCGGTGAATCTCACCGACGGGCTCGACGGACTTGCCATCATGCCGGCGGCGCTCGTGAGCGCAGCCCTCGGCATCTTCGCCTACGCGAGCGGCAATGCCGTCTTTGCGCACTACCTGCAGATCCCCGAGATCCGCGGTGCGGGCGAGCTGCTGATCTTCTGCGCCTCCCTCGCCGGCGCGGGACTCGGTTTCCTGTGGTTCAATTCCTATCCCGCCCAGGTCTTCATGGGCGACGTCGGGGCGCTCGCCATCGGCGCGGCCCTCGGCGTCATCGCCGTAATCGTGCGCCAGGAGCTCGTGGCGTTGCTGATGGGCGGAGTGTTCGTGCTCGAGACCGCCTCGGTCATCCTGCAGGTGGCCTCCTTCAAGCTCACCGGCCGGCGCATTTTCAAGATGGCGCCGATCCATCATCACTTTGAACTCAAGGGCTGGGCGGAACCGAAGGTGATCGTGCGCTTCTGGATCATCTCGCTCCTGCTGGTGCTGGCAGGGCTCGCCACCCTGAAGCTGCGATGAGTGCCGTGCCCACCAAAGCCCCGTACGCCGTGGTGGTCGGCCTGGGCCGCACGGGCCTCTCCTGCGTGCGCTACCTCAATGCCCGCGGCTGGCGGCTCGCGGTGACCGACACGCGCCTCGCGCCGCCGGAACTGGCGCAGCTGCAGGCGCTGGATGCGCGCATCCCCGTGAGCCTCGGGGGGCTCGACACCGGCCTGCTCAAGGACGCGGTATGCGTGGTCGCCTCCCCCGGAGTCCCGCTCAGCGAGCCGTTCTTCGCCGAGGCGCGCCGCCTGGGACTTGAGATCGTGGGCGACGTTGAACTGTTCGCGCGCGCGGCCGATGCGCCGGTGGTGGGCATCACCGGCACCAACGGCAAGAGCACCGTCACCACGCTCATCGGCCGCATGGCCGCGCGTGCCGGCCTGCGCGTGCGGGTCGGGGGCAACCTGGGAGAGCCCGCGCTCGAGCTCCTCGCCCCGGGCACGCAGCTGTACGTGCTGGAGTTATCCAGTTACCAGCTCGAGACCACCGAGTCGCTCGCCTGTCGCGCGGCCACGGTGCTCAACGTGACGCCGGATCACCTGGATCGTTACCCGGATCTTGCAAGCTACGCGGCCGCCAAGGCGCGCATCTTCGCCCGCTGCGACACGGCCGTGATCAATCTGGATGACCCGCTGGTGCTCGCCATGCCGCACGCGGCACGGCGCACGCTCAGCTTTTCGTTGCGGGCGGCGATCGGCGCGGACTACGCGGTGGCCCAGCACGAGGGCAGCTGGTGGCTGACGCGCGCGCAGGTGCCGCTCTTGCCGCTTGCGGCCCTCAAGATCAAGGGGCTGCACAACGCGGCCAACGCGCTCGCGGCGCTCGCACTCGGGGAAGCGCTCGAACTGCCGCTCGAGCTCATGCTCGAGGAGCTGCGTACCTTCAGCGGACTGGCACACCGTGCGCAGTGGGTGGCCGACGTGCGCGGCGTGAGCTACATCGATGACTCCAAGGGCACCAACGTCGGCGCGACCCTCGCGGCGGTGGCCGGGATGCCGGGCCCGCTCGTCATGATCCTGGGCGGGGAGGGCAAGCAGCAGGACTTCACCCCGCTCGCGGGTGCATTTCGCGACAAGGTCCGCCACGCGGTGCTCATCGGCCGCGACGCGGGGCAGCTTGAGCAGGCGCTGCGCGGGGTGTGCCCGCTCGAGCGGGCCGCGACGCTGCCGCAGGCGGTGCGCGCCGCCGCCGCCGCCGCCCGCCCCGGTGATACGGTGCTGCTCTCGCCCGCGTGCGCCAGTTTCGACATGTTCCGCGACTACGCGCATCGCGGCACGGTGTTCGTGCAGGCCGTGCAGGAGCTGGCCGCATGAGCGCCCATGCCTCGCTCATGGGATTTGCGCGCTCGAGCGCCAAGAACGGCGCGGTGCACCTTGATTCCGTCACCATCGCCCTCGCGCTGGGGATCGTGCTCCTCGGGCTCGTCATGGTCACCTCGGCCTCCGTGTCCATCGCCGGACAGGAGAGCGGGCAGCCGTTCTATTACCTCGAGCGCCAGCTGCTCTTGACGCTGATCGGCGCGGGCTGCGCAGCGCTGGTGTTCTCGGTGCCCACGGACCTGCTCGAACGCGCCTCGCTGCCCCTGCTCGCGCTGGCGATCGTGCTGCTGCTGATCGTGCTCGTACCCGGTCTCGGGCACTCCGTGAACGGCAGCCGCCGCTGGCTGCGCCTGGGCGGCGCGAACTTCCAGGTCTCCGAACTCGCCCGCGTCCTCGTACTGATCTACATCGCCAGCTACGCGGTGCGCCGCGAGACGCAGCTGCGCGAATCCTTCGCCGGCCTGGTGAAGCCCTTGGGTCTGCTCTTCTGCGTGAGTGCGTTGCTGCTCATCGAGCCGGACTTCGGCGCGGCCACGGTGCTCTTCGCGACTGGCTTTGGCCTGCTGTTCCTGGCCGGTGCGCGCTTGCGCTACGTGATCGCCATGACCGCGCTCGCGGCGGCCGGCTTTGGTCTGCTGGCGGTGAGCTCCAGTTACCGCATGCGCCGCCTGACGGCGTTCCTGGATCCGTGGGCGGACCCCTTCAACAGCGGCTTTCAGCTGACGCAGTCCCTCATCGCCATCGGTCGCGGACAGTGGTTCGGGGTGGGACTTGGGGATTCGGTGCAGAAGCTGTTCTATCTGCCCGAAGCGCACACCGACTTTCTCTTCGCGGTGCTCGCCGAGGAGCTCGGGCTCGTGGGCGTGGTGCTCACGCTTGCGCTCTTCCTCGGCCTCGTGTGGCGCAGCTTCTACATCGCGCGCCTGGCGGCGGATGCGGGCCTGAAGTTCCCGGCCTACCTCGCCTCGGGCTTTGGCCTGTGGGTCGGCATCCAGGCCTTCATCAACATCGGCGTCAACATGGGGGTGCTGCCGACCAAGGGCCTGACGCTGCCGCTCATGAGCTACGGCCGCTCGAGCCTGATCGTGGCGCTCGCGTGGCTGGGGCTGCTGCTGCGCGTGTATCACGAGGCCAAGCGCGAGCAGCGCGGCTCGGCCACCGTGCGGGGGGCGACGTGAGCCGCCCGATCCTCATCATGGCGGCCGGCACCGGCGGACACGTGTTCCCCGCGCTCGCGCTCGCGCGGCTGCTGCGCGAGCAGTCCCTCGAGGTGGTCTGGCTCGGTACCGAGCGCGGTCTTGAGTCACGGGTCATCCCCGCCGAAGGCATTCCGATTGAGCGGCTCTCGATCGGCGGACTGCGCGGCAAGGGCGTGTTCACCTGGGTCGCCGCGCCCTTTCGCCTCGGCCGGGCGCTCCTGCAGGCGCTCGCCGTCATGCGGCGCCACCAGCCAAGCGTGGTCGTGGGACTCGGCGGCTTCGTCACCGGCCCCGGCGGGATTGCGGCGTGGCTCACGCGCCGGCCGCTCGTCATCCACGAGCAGAACGCCATTGCCGGCTTCACCAACCGCTGTCTGGCGCACGTGGCACGCCAGGTGCTGGAGGCCTTTCCCAACAGCTTCGGACGCGACGTGCATTCGAAGGTGATCGGCAATCCCGTGCGCGCCGACATCAGCGCCGTGCCGCCGCCTTCGGTGCGCTTCGCCGGCCGCAGCGGTCCCGTGCGCATCCTCGTCATCGGCGGCAGTCAGGGCGCGGCGCGCCTGAACGCGGTGGTGCCGTTTGCGCTCAAGCGGCTCTCCTCCTGGCTCGCCTTTGACGTGCGTCATCAGGCCGGCGAGCGCTGGATCGATGCCGGACGCGCGAGCTACGCCCAGGCCGGGGTGCGCGCGGACGTGCGCCCCTTCATCGAGGACATGAGCGAGGCGTACGCGTGGGCGGATCTGGTCATCTGCCGCTCCGGCGCCCTCACCGTTTCGGAACTGGCCGCCGTGGGCGTGGGTTCCGTCCTCGTACCCTTCCCGAACGCGGTCGACGATCACCAGGCCTACAACGCGCAGTACCTGGTGCGCGAGGGGGCGGCGGTGCTCATCAGCGACCGCGAGCTCACCGCCGAGCGTCTGGCGGCGGAGCTGCAGCGCCTGTGCGCCGGGCGCGGCAAGCTCCTCGCCATGGCCGAGCGCGCGCGGCTGCTCGCCAAGCCGCGCGCGGCCGATGAGCTCGCCGCCTCGTGTCTGGAACTGGCACGGAGGGCCGCATGAGCCGCGAGCGCCGCACGTTGCCGGAGCGTCCGCAGATCGAGCGCCGCGTCAACCCCGAGCGGCGCGACCGCATGCGCCGCATCAACACCATCCATTTCGTCGGCATCGGCGGCAGCGGCATGAGCGGCATCGCCGAGGTGCTGCTGAATCTCGGTTACGCCGTGCAGGGCTCGGACCTGCGCGCCAGCCCCGTGACGCAGTGGCTCGCCGGCCTTGGCGCCCGCATCAGCATCGGTCACGCCGCGGCCCACATCCTGGGCGCCGACGTCATCGTGGCCTCGGGCGCGGTGGCGCGCGACAACCCGGAGGTCGAGGCGGCGCTCAAGGCGCGCATCCCGGTGGTGGCGCGCGCCGAGATGCTCGCCGAGCTTATGCGCTTCCGCTACTCCATCGCGGTCGCAGGCTCGCACGGCAAGACCACCACCACGAGCCTGCTCGCGAGCATTCTCGGCGAGGGCGGGGAGGACCCGACCTACGTCATCGGCGGACGGCTGAAGAGCGCGGCCAGCAACGCGCGCCTGGGAGCCGGGCGCTACCTCGTGGCGGAAGCGGATGAGAGCGATGCTTCCTTCACGCATCTGCAGCCCCTGATCGCGGTCGTCACCAACATCGACAACGATCACCTGAGCACGCACGGCGGGGATTTTGGGCTGCTCAAGGAGAGCTTCCTCGATTTCCTGCACAACCTGCCGTTCTATGGGCTCGCGGTGCTGTGCCTGGATGATGAGCATGTGCGCAGCATCGTGCAGGAGGTCGGCCGCCCGATCCTCTCCTACGGCCTTGAAGCGGGCGCGGACGTGCGCGCCGTCAACATCCGCCCGGCCGGCGCCGCGACGCACTTCGAGGTGACGCGCGCCGCCGCGTCCGCGCTGCCCGTGAAGCTGAGTCTTCCGGGCCTGCACAACGTGCGCAATGCGCTCGCCGCGATCGCCGTGGCGAGCGAGCTCGGCATCGAGGACGCGGCGATCCTCAGGGCGCTGGCCGCTTTCCAGGGCGTCGACCGGCGCCTGCAGCACATCGCCGACGTGGTCACCGCTGTCGGTCGCGTCAGCATCATCGATGACTACGCGCACCATCCGACGGAAGTCACCGCGACCTTGGCCGCAGTGCGCCAGGCCTACCCGGGACGGCGCATCCTGCTCGCCTTTCAGCCGCATCGCTTCACGCGCACGCGCGATCTCATCGATGACTTCAGTAAAGCGCTCTCGGAGGCGGATGCCTTGTGCGTCACCGAGGTGTATGCGGCCGGTGAAACCCCGATCACGGGCGCCGACGGGCGCGCCATCTGCCGCGCGGTGAGAAGCCGCGGGCTGCTTGAGCCGTTGTTCGTGGAGAAGGTCGAGGAGCTGGCCCAGGCGCTCAAGGATGTGATCCAGGACGGCGATGTCATCCTCGCGATGGGCGCGGGCAACATCACCGCCGTGGCGCACGCG
>DATHLO010000031.1:0-4025 GCA_035488075.1 Steroidobacteraceae bacterium
GGCGTACTGCGTCGGGGTGCGCATCGAGACGGCGATGTCGTTGGTCACCTGGTCGCCGGCGATCGGAATGACGGCGGTGTGGCGGATGGCGCCGTTGGCGAACACCGCAAGATCGGTGGTGCCGCCGCCGATATCGACCAGGCACACGCCGAGCTCCTTCTCATCCTCGGTGAGCACGGCGAAGCTGGAGGCGAGCTGCTCGAGCACCACATCATCGACCTCAAGTCCACAGCGCTGGATGCACTTCTCGATGTTCTGCGCCGCCGAATCCGCACCCGTGACGATGTGCACCTTGGCCTCCAGGCGCACACCGGACATGCCGATCGGATCGCGGATGCCTTCCTGGCCGTCGACGATGAATTCCTGCGGCAGCACGTGCAGGATCTTCTGGTCCGCGGGAATGGCGACCGCCTTGGCCGCATCGATCACGTGCTCGACGTCACCGTGGCTGACTTCCTTGTCGCGCACGCCGACCACGCCGTGCGAGTTCAAGCTGCGCACGTGGCTGCCGGCGATGCCGGCGAACACCGAGTGGATCTCGCAGCCGGCCATGAGCTCGGCCTCCTCCACCGCGCGCTGGATCGACTGCACCGTGGACTCGATGTTGACCACGACGCCTTTCTTGAGTCCGCGCGAGGGCTGCGAGCCCAGGCCCAGAAGCTCGATCGAGCCGTCGGGGCCGACTTCCCCTACCAGGGCGACGACCTTGGAGGTACCGATGTCCAGGCCAACGATAAGATTTCGCTCGGCGCGCTTAAGCATCGTGACTCCCCTCGCGGCCCGCGCCGCGGGCGGCATTGCCGCGCCAGCCAATGGCAAACCCGTTCGTGTAACGCATATCCACGTAGGCAATGTCCTCGCCGCGCTGCGTGACGAGCTTCAGCGCGGTTGTCATGAATTTCTCGAAGCGCTCATCCACCTGGCGCCGTCCCAAACGCACGGTGACGCCGTTGGCCAGATCAAATTCCCACGCGCCGCGGGCATCCAGGCGCATCGCCGTCAGGCGCAGGCCTGCCTGGATGAGGCGCCCTTCGGCGGCGAGGTAGCGGCTCGCCACGAGCGCCTCCTTGCCCTTCGGACCCTCCAGCCGCGCAAGCTCCGGGGGGATGTGGCGCTCGTCGGAATCAAACAGCTCCCCGCGCATGTTGAGCAGCCCGCTCTCGCCCCAGCGCGCCGCGGCGGTCTGCTCGATCACGAGCACCGTCAGTCCGCGTGGCCAGGCGCGCTGCACACTCACCCCGTCCACCCAGGGGAGGGTGTGGATGGCGCGGCGCACGGCCGCCAGATCCACCGACAAGAGGCCCGCCCCGTGCACGCAGCTCTTCACCACGCGCTCCACGTCCCCGGGGGTGACGCGCTGGAAGCGACCCTCCACCGCGACACTCTGGATCGGCTGATTCAGGGCCCACAGGACCCCTGCCGTCACCGCGCCGATGAGCGCGAGTGCCGCGCTCGTGTAGCCGAGGTAGCGCCAGTTGAGCGCCGGCAGCTTCAGGCGGCGGCGCGCTTCGGCGGGCTTGCGGCGGTTCTTGGGGCGACGCAGCACGTTCAAGCCTGACCCTTCCCGGGGCCGAGGAGCCGCCGCGTGAAACTCGTCTCGAGCACCCGCCAGCACAGTTCCGGGAAGTCGATGCCGGCGGCCTGCGCGGCCATGGGCACGAGACTGTGGCTCGTCATGCCCGGGACGGTGTTGATCTCCAGCAGCTGCGGGCGCCCGGCGCCATCCATCATGAAATCCGCCCGGCCCCAGCCGCCGGCGCCACAGGCCTCGAAGGCGCCGAGCGCAAGCTTCGCCAGATGCGCCTCGGCGCTCGCGGACAATCCGGAGGGGCAGAAGTAGCGCGTGTCGTCGCGGAAATACTTCGCGTCGTAGTCGTAGAAGGTGCGCGGGGTCTCGATGCGGATCGAGGGCAAGGCGGCGTCCTGCAGGATCGCGACCGTGTACTCCGCGCCGCTGAGCCAGGGCTCGGCGAACACCAGCGTCTCGAACTGCGCGGCGGCGGCGTAGGCCGTGGCCAGATCCTGCGCGCGCTCGACCTTCGTCATGCCGACGCTTGAGCCCTGAGTGGCCGGCTTCACGATGAGCGGCAGCCCGAGCCGCTTGATCGCGGGCGCAAAATCCGCCGGGCCAGCGAGGGTGAGGAAGTCGCAGGTCGGCACCCCGACCGCGAGCGCCAGACGCTTGGTGCGCAGCTTGTCCATGCCGATCGCCGAGCCCATGACGCCGCTGCCGGTGTAGGGCACACCCAGGTACTCGAGCGCGCCCTGCAGCGTGCCATCCTCCCCGCCCGGGCCATGCAGCGCGATCCAGACGCGCTCGAAGCGCTCGCTCAAGAGCTCGGGCAGCGCGCGCTCGCGCGGATCGAAGGCGTGCGCATCGACGCCGCGGCGCTCAAGCGCCGCGAGCACGGCGTTGCCGGTGAGGAGCGAGATCTCCCGCTCGCTCGAATCGCCGCCAAAGAGCACCGCGACGCGCCCGAACTCGGCCGCAGCGCTCACGCGGCGCAGGCTGTGCGGGTCGTACGTGAGACGCACTTACGCCACCCCCACGATGCGCACTTCCGGCTCGAGCATCACCCCGTGCACACGCGCGACGGTGTCGCGCACGTGCCGGATGAGGCGCTCGAGGTCCTGTGCGCTCGCCTGACCGTGGTTGATGATGAAATTCGCGTGCTTGTCCGAGACGGACGCATCGCCGATGCGAAAGCCCTTCAGCCCCGCCGCCTCGATCAGGCGCGCGGCGTGATCGCCGGGGGGATTGGTGAACACCGAGCCGCAGCTCCACTCGCCGATCGGCTGCGTCGCCTTGCGCCGTTCGAGGAGCGCGGCCACATCGGCGCGGTGCGCGGCCGGGCGCGCCTCAAAAGTGAGCTCGGCGGAGAGGAACCACTCCTCCGGGACCGGCGCCTGCACATGGCGGTAGCTGACGCGGTACTCCGCAGCGGCGCGCGTATGGATCGCCCCGTGCCGGTCGATGGTTTCGAGCCTGAGCACGTGCCGCCAGGTCTCCCCGCCAAAGGCGCCTGCGTTCATGGCGAGTGCGCCGCCGAAGGTGCCGGGAATACCGGCAAAGAACTCCGCCGGGCCTAAGCCCCATTTGACGCACTGGCGGGCAATGCGCGCGCAGGCGACGCCGGCTTCGGCCCGCACCGTGGTCGCGCTCAGGCGCTCGAGGGTATCCAGGGTGCCGTGGGTGCTGATGACGACCCCGCGGATGCCCCCGTCGCGTACCAAGAGATTGCTGCCGAGCCCGATCCACTGAATCGGCTCCGCGGCGGGCACGGTGCGCAGGAAGGCGCTCAGATCCGCGCGGTCGCGGGGATTGAAGAACAGCTCCGCAGGTCCGCCCACGTGCCAGGAGGTGTGGCGGCTCAAGGGCTCCTCGCGGCGCACGCGCGGGGCGAATTCGGGTGTCACGGCCATCGCCATGTTCACTCCACCCTCCCGGGCGGCAGGAGCGCGCTCAGGGCCTGTGGCAGCGCGTGCGCCACGGCGGTGATGTTGCCCGCGCCCATCGCGAGGATGACATCGCCGTCCTGGATCACATCCTTGAGCGCCTGGGCCAGCTCCTCGACCTTCTCCACGAACAACGGCTCAAGTAGCCCGCGGCTTCTGACCGCGCGGCAGATGGCGCGCCCGTCGGCGCCGGTGATCGGGGTTTCACCGGCCGCATACACCTCGGTGACGCACAAGGCATCCGCCTCCGAGAGCGCCTTACTGAAGTCATCGATGAGATCGCGCGTGCGCGTGAAGCGATGCGGCTGAAAGGCGAGCAGGATGCGCCGTCCGGGGTAGGCCTGGCGCACTGCGGCAAGTGTCGCGGTGACTTCGGTCGGGTGATGCGCGTAATCATCGATGATGCTGACGGCGCCGACCGCGGTGACCACGTCGGCGATGTGCTGCAGGCGCCGGTCAACGCCCTGAAAAGCGGCGAGCGCCCTGAGGATCGCCGCGTCCTCGATGCCGAGCTCGCTCGCCACCGCGATCGCGGCGAGCGCATTGCGCACGTTGTGCAGGCCCGGAAG
>DATHLO010000032.1:0-5278 GCA_035488075.1 Steroidobacteraceae bacterium
GATGCCCTCGTGGCGCTCGCATCGGAAGTGCTCACGCACCGCGATTCATTCCAGGCCTCCTTTGCAGCCGCTCATCGCCAGCAGGGGCTCAAGGAGATTCTGCGCGTCGGCACCTCCGCCGGCGGGGCGCGCGCCAAAGCCATCATCGCCTGGAACCCGCACACCAACGAGGTGCGCTCGGGGCAGGTGAAGGCGCCGCCGGGGTTCGGCTACTGGCTCCTCAAATTCGATGGGGTGAGTGCCAACAAAGACAGGGAGCTCGAGGACCCGCAGGGCTACACGGTCATCGAATACGCGTACGCGCTCATGGCGAAGGATGCCGGAATCGAGATGAGCGATTGCCGGCTGCTCGAGGAGGGTGGCCGCCGGCACTTTATGACGCGCCGCTTCGATCGGCAAGCCGAGGGCGGCAAGCTGCACATGCAATCGCTCGGCGCGCTGGCTCATTTTGATTTCCACTCCGCCGGGGCGTACGCCTACGAACAGGCCTTCGGCGTAATCAAGACACTCGGTCTTCCCATGCGAGCGATCGAGCAGCAGTTTCGCCGCATGCTTTTCAACGTCGTCGCGCGCAACCAGGATGATCACGTCAAGAACATCGCCTTCCTCATGGACAAGAGCGGCGCCTGGTCCTTGTCACCGGCCTTTGACGTGACGTATGCCTACAACCCCCAAGGGGCCTGGACGGCGCGCCATCAGATGAGCATCAACGGCAAGACGGAGAGCTTTACGCTCGCAGACTTCAAAGCCTGTGCGCAGCTCGCCGGCCTCAAGCGTGCCCGTGATGAGGAAATCCTCGCCGACGTCATTGCGGCGGTAAAGAACTGGCCACGCTATGCGCAGGAGGCGCGCGTGCTGGCGGACCAACGCGAGCGCATCGCGCGCACCCTGAGGTTGCACTTCCCGAAGGAGTGAGGAGGCCGCTTCGCAGCGTCCGTGGGCTCCGGGCGCAAGCCATGCGCGCGTGAAGATTGCGCTAGGATGGCGCGCCAATGAAAACAACACTCCCCCGCGCAGATCTGCTCGCGGGCCTCTCGATCGCAGGCTTGCTGCTCCCGGAGGCGGTCGCGTATTCGGGGGTTGCGAACCTGCCGCCGCAGGCGGGCGTCATCGCGCTCTTCGCTGGCCTCATCTGCTATGGCCTGATCGGCCGCAGCCGCTACGCGATCGCGAGCGCCACGTCCTCCTCGGGCGCCGTGCTCGCCTCCGCGATGCTCGCGCTCGGCGCGACCGATGTGGCGCAGCGGGTGATGTTCGCCTCGCTGTTGGTGCTGGGCACCGGCATCGCCTTCACCCTGGCCGGTTCACTGCGCTTCGGGGCGATCTCCAACCTGATCGCCCGCCCGGTGCTGCGCGGCTACGCCTTCGGGCTCGCGCTGGTGATCGCAGTGAAGCAGTGGCCGCACATCGTCGGCGTGCACGCCCAGAGCACCGGCTTCTTCGCGCTGCTCGCGGAACTCGCGCGTGGCTACGCCGCCTGGCAGCTGCCGAGCCTCGCCTGCGGTGTGGCCGCGCTCGCCGGTCTTTTCCTCCTCGAGCGCCTGCCGCGCATTCCCGGCGCGCTTCTCGTCATCATCGCGAGCATCGCCAGCGCCGGCGCCTTGGCCGCACACGGGGTCGCGCTCACCGGCCCCATTCATCTGGCGCTCGCCGCGCCGCACTTTGCGTGGCCGGCGGGCGTGCGCTGGCTGCCGGTCGCCGAGTTCTCCCTCGCCTTGATGTTCATCCTGTACGCGGAGTCGTACGGCTCGATCCGCACCTTCGCGCTCAAGCACGACGAGGAGGTGCGGCCGAACCGCGACCTCATCGCCCTGGGCGTGGCCAACCTCGTCGCCGGGTTATTCCACGGCACGCCGGTCGGCGCCGGTTACTCCGGCACGTCCGCCAACGAAGCCGCCGGCGCCCGCTCGCGCCTCGCCGGCCTTGCCGCCGCCGCAGTGCTGCTCGTGCTGGTGTTGCTGTTCCTGCGCTGGATCGAACGCATCCCGGAACCGGTGTTGGCCGCGATCGTGATTCACGCGGTCAGCAAGTCGCTGCGCCTGAGCGTGTTCCGCAATTACTTTCGCTGGCAACGCGATCGGCTCACCGTGCTGGCCGCGGTGCTCGCCGTCATGGTGTTCGGGGTGTTGAACGGTCTGCTGGCCGCGATCATTTTCAGTCTCGCGATGCTGGTGCGCTCGCTCGCCACGCCGCGCTTGTCGGTGCTCGGCCGCGTCGGCGAGCACGACTATGTCAGTGTGACGCGCTTTCCGGAGGCGCTCACCTGGCCGGACATACTCATCCTGCGCGCCGAGGAGCCGCTGTTTTTTGCCAACGCGGAGCCGCTGCTGACGCAGGCGCGCGAACGCGTGATGGCAAAAGGGGCGGTGCGCGTGCTGATCCTGAGCCTCGAGGAGTCGCCGGATTTGGACACCACCGCGCTCGAGGCGCTGGCGGAGTTCTGCGGCTGGTTGCGGGGGCGCGGCGGGGAGCTGCGCCTGGCGCGCCTGAAGGAAGAGGCGCGCGAGGCGCTCACGCGCGCGCAGGTGCCGGCCGGCTCACTCGACTATTCGAGCGTGGACGACGCCGTGCGGGAACAGCACATACGCCCCGCGTCGCGCGCGCTCGCGCACTAACGCCGGCGGCAAGCGGTTTTGGGTGTTTGTCTGACAGCCGCTCGGGCACTGTTGGGATAGCGTCGGTGAGTCGTGTTAACCTTTCGCCGGGTGTTATGGCCGTGTCAGGAAAATAAGACGGTACCTAAAGCCTGCCACCCCGCACCCTGAAAAGTTACGGAAAATTACTATCCGAAGGCTCGTGGAGGACACCATGGCGGACAACACTACCTCGGCCGGCGACAATCCCTACACACAGACACATGTCGTGCAGTCGGGTGACACGCTCTCCAAGATCGCGCAGCAGTACTACGGCGACCCTGCGCTTTACGACAAGATCTTCCAGGCCAACCGTGACGTCCTGAAGGATCCCAACAGGATTTTCCCGGGGCAGAAGCTCAAGATTCCGTAAAACCGTTCCTGGTTGGAAAAACCGCAACAGAGGATGTCAAAAATGAAGAAGCAAGTTGTTTGGCTGCTCGCCGCGATGATGAGCGTGCTCATCGTCGGCTGTGCAAACCAGAAGGGGCCGGCTACCCAGGCGATCGCGTCCGCCGAGACCGCGCTCGCCGCGGTGCGCGACACGGCGCAGAAATATGTTCCGGATCAGCTGCAGGCCGTTGATGCGCAGATCGCCAGTGCCAAGGACGCCCTCGCCAAGGGTGACTACAAGGGTGTGCTCGCGGCAGCGCCGGCGATCGGCACGGCGATCAGCGGTCTGAAGGATGCGGCGCAGGCCAAGGAAGCCGATGCGCAGGCGGCGATGTCCAAGGCGAAGGACGCCTGGAGTTCCGTGAGCACCGATGACCCGAAGATGGTCGCGGCGATCCAGAGCCGCGTCGACATCCTCTCCAAGTCGCAGCATCTGCCGAAGAACGTGAGCAAGGATGCGCTCGCGGGCGCGAAATCCGGCCTCGATTCGCTCAAGTCGATGTGGAGCGATGCCCAGAGTGCGGCCGCCTCGGGCGACTACACCACCGCCATGAGCAAGGCGCAGGCGGTCAAGGACAAGGCTGCCGAGATCATGCAGTCACTCGGGATGACCTCGTAAGTCACCCGCGCTTGTTGCTCAGCGCCGGCCGTCCTGAGGCTCCGCGGGGGGCTCCAGACGGCCGGTGAGATCGTAGGCATCCGCACCCACGATCCGCACGTCGGCAAAGTCGCCCACGCGCAGTTTGCCGGCCTGCTCGATGCGCACGACGCCATCGATCTGCGGGGCATCCGCGGCGCTGCGGGCGACGGCGCGCCCGTCGGTCACCTCATCCACGAGCACACGCAGCTGCCTGCCGACGCGCGCCTGCAGACGCCGCGCACTGATGGCGGCCGCGCGCTCCATGAAGCGCGCATAGCGCTCCTCCTGGAGCTGCGGCGGCACGTGATCCGGCAGCGCATTGGCGCTCGCGCCCTCGACCGGTGAGTACTTGAAGCAGCCGACGCGATCGAGCTCGGCCTCGTCAAGCCAGGCGAGCAGCTCTGCAAACTCCGCTTCCGTCTCCCCGGGAAAGCCGACGATGAAGGTGCTGCGCAGCGTGAGCTCGGCACAGTCACGCCGCCAGGCGCGGATGCGCGCGAGCGTGTCAACCGCGTGCGCGGGGCGGCGCATGCGCTTGAGCACCGTGGCACTGCCGTGCTGGAAGGGAATATCCAGATAGGGCAGCACCCGCCCCTCGGCCATGAGCGGGATGACGCCATCCACGTGCGGATACGGGTAGACGTAGTGCAGCCGCACCCAGACGCCCAGCTCCCCGAGCGCGCGCGCAAGATCGATGAAGCGCGTCTCGTACGCAACTCCGCGCCAGGCGCCCGGCGCGTAGCGGATATCGGCGCCATAGGCGCTGGTGTCCTGCGAGATCACCAGCAGTTCCTTCACCCCGGCGCGCGCGAGCCGTTCGGCTTCGCGCATGACCTCGTCGATGCGGCGGCTCGCGAGGCGGCCGCGCATCGCGGGGATGATGCAGAAGCTGCAGCGGTTGTTGCAGCCTTCGGCGATCTTCAGGTACGCATAGTGCCGCGGCGTCAGCCGCACGCCCTGCGGCGGCAGCAGGTCAAAGAACGGCGCATGCTGCGGCGGCAGATGCTCATGCACCGCGCCGACCACTTCCTCGTAAGCGTGCGGGCCGGTCACTTTGAGCACGCGCGGGTGACGCGCGAGGATGCGCTCCGGGCGCGCGCCGAGGCAGCCGGTGACGATCACGCGCCCGTTCTGTTGCAGTGCCTCGCCGATGGCATCGAGCGATTCATCGACGGCGGCATCGATGAAGCCGCACGTGTTGACCACGACCACATCGGCCGCCGCATAGGTCGGGGCGACCTCATACCCCTCGGCGCGCAGCTGCGTGAGGATGCGCTCGGAGTCCACCAGCGCCTTTGGGCATCCGAGGCTCACAAAGCCCACCCTGGGGGCGCGCGGCGCATGGCGCGCCCGCAGCGCCGGTTGCGCGGTCCGGCGGCCTCGGGGGCGGGTCTTCACGGGTGTGCGGGGCATTGGCGGTGAGTGGCCCAGAGCGCGGGGGCCTTGGCGGGCGAAAAAGGGTCGCTATGCTAGCCGCGCGGAAGCGGCGACGCCACTGCGCTTCAGATCAGCCGCCGCCGCCGCTGGAGGTGGCGGGCGTCATGGGGGTGGGCGGGGGCGCATTACCCGGCCGCTGGTGTACGCGATACAGGGCGTAGAACGCTACGAGCAC
>DATHLO010000033.1:0-14188 GCA_035488075.1 Steroidobacteraceae bacterium
GGCGTACTCCTCGCAGGCGAAGCTGATCGCATCGCCCTCGGCGCCGGCGCGCGCGGTGCGCCCGATCCGATGCACGTAGTCGGGCGGGTCCTGCGGCAGGTCAAAGTTGAACACGTGACTCACGTCCGGGATATGCAGTCCGCGCGAGGCGACGTCGGTGGCGATCAGTACGGCGAGCTTGCCCTCGTGGAAGTCGCGCAGAAACCGCAGCCGCTTGTTTTGCGGCACGTCTCCGGAGAGTGCCTGAGCACTGAACCCATTAGCCTTGAGCGTGGCCTCGAGCCGTTCCGCGGTACGCTTGGTGTTCACGAACACCATCGTGCGTACGGCCTCGAACTGGTGCAGCAGGCCGATCAGGAGCGGCACCTTCTCCTCCATGGAGGGGTAGTACATCATCTGCCGCACCTGATCGACGGTCATCTTGTCCGGCTCGATGCGCACCAGCTCCGGGTTGTTCATGTGCTCGTAGGCCAGTTCGAGCACCCGCTGGGAGAGGGTGGCGGAGAAGAGCATCGACTGGCGCCGCTCCGGAGGCGGCAGGCGGCGCAGGATGTAGCGAATGTCGGCGATGAAGCCCAAGTCGAACATGCGGTCGGCCTCATCCAGCACCAGCACCTGGGCGTGGCGCAGGTCAAACACGTGCTGCTTGAAGTAATCGATGAGCCGCCCGGGCGTGCCGATCAGCACATCGCAGCCTTGACCGAGCTCCTGGCGCTGCTTCTCGTAATCGATGCCGCCGAAGACCACGTTGTGCTTCAGGCGCGTATGCGCGCCAAGTGTCAGGGCGTCATGATGGATCTGCACCGCCAGCTCCCGGGTCGGCGCCACGATCAGGGCGCGCACCGAGGTCGGGGAGCGGTTGGCGCCCGCCGGTCGCGTGAGCAGCGACTGGTAGAGCGCGACGAGGAATGCCGCGGTCTTGCCGGTGCCCGTCTGCGCCTGGCCGGCGACGTCGCGGCCGGCGAGTGCAATCGGCAGCGTTTGCGCCTGAATCGGCGTGCAGTTAACAAAGCCGGCTTGATTTATGCCCGCCATGACCTCATTTCTGAGGCCAAGCGACGCGAAGGTCACAGGATCGGAGTGTGCGTCAGTCATCAATTAGTTCTGGAATGTGGTGCGGAAAAACCATCCGAGACTTGCAAAAACGACTCGGAAGCGCTACAAAGTATCTTAAGTCAGCGGGCCAGCAGGTCCGCACCTGCCAGCCAGGTCCCCTTAATTCCTTTAGGTTTCATACTCAATCACGAGTGATTAGTGTAACCGTTTAGCGGGTGTTTCTGGCATCGCTTTTCGTCTACCCGTTGCCGATCCGCTTCGGACTCCTCAAATTTCTTCAATCGTATTTTTTCACGCTTCTGCATCTGACGGAGGTTCAACCGCGTGAGTAGCTCGCACATAGTGCATACCACGGACGCCACTTTCGCACAGGACGTCCTCAAGTCGGACAAACCCGTACTGCTGGATTTCTGGGCCGAGTGGTGCGGTCCGTGCAAGATGATCGCCCCGATCCTCGATGAGATCGCGACCGAGTATCACGACCGCATCAAGGTCGCCAAGATCAACATCGACGAGAATCCGCAGACACCGCCTAAGTTCGGCATCCGCGGCATCCCGACGCTGATTCTGTTCAAGAACGGCACGGTCGAGGCGCAGAAGGTCGGCGCCGTCTCCAAATCCCAACTCTCGGCATTTCTGGACAGCAACCTCGACCTGCCGGTCAAAGCGTCCGGGGAGCAGCAACGGTGAGAGGCTATCTCGGCAACCAGGGTCGTAACCGGCCCAACAAAGGCCCGCGCCACGGCAATCGTGACGGCAACCGCGGCAACATGGGGAACAACGGCGGTGGCCGCCCCGATGAGATGATGCACGAGCCGGAGCCGTTCGACGCCGACGACTCGGAAATCATAAGTCCGGCAGAGCTGACGCAGTCGCGCAGCTCGATGAATCTCACCGAGCTTAAGGCCAAGCCGATCCACGAACTGGTGAAGCTCGCGGAGTCGATGGGACTGGAGAACCTGGCCCGCTCGCGCAAGCAGGACATCATCTTCTCGATCCTCAAGGCGCACGCGCGCAACGGCGAGAACATCTACGGCGACGGCGTGCTCGAGATCCTGCAGGACGGCTTTGGCTTCCTGCGCTCGGCCGATGGTTCCTACCTTGCCGGGCCTGACGATATCTACGTGAGCCCGAGCCAGATCCGCCGCTTCAACCTGCGCACCGGCGACACCATTTCCGGACTCATCCGACCGCCCAAGGACGGCGAGCGCTACTTTGCGCTGCTGAAGGTGGGTGAGATCAACTTCGATTCCCCGGACAGCTCGCGCAGCAAAGTGCTGTTCGAGAACCTGACGCCGTTCCACCCCACCAAGCGTCTGAAGCTTGAGCGCGGTAACGGTTCCACCGAGGACCTCACCGCCCGCACCATTGACCTGGTGGCGCCGATCGGCAAGGGCCAGCGCGGCCTCATCGTCTCCCCGCCCAAGGCGGGCAAGACGATGCTGCTGCAGAACATCGCCACCGCCATCACGTCCAATCATCCGGAGGTCTATCTGATCGTGCTGCTCATCGATGAGCGGCCCGAGGAAGTCACCGAGATGCAGCGCACGGTGAAGGGTGAAGTGGTGTCGAGCACGTTCGACGAACCGGCCGCCCGCCACGTGCAGGTGGCCGAGATGGTGATCGAGAAGGCCAAACGGCTGGTCGAGCACAAGAAGGACGTGGTGATCCTGCTTGACTCGATCACGCGCCTGGCGCGCGCCTACAACACGGTGGTGCCGTCTTCAGGCAAGGTGCTCACCGGTGGCGTGGACGCCAACGCGCTGCAGCGCCCGAAGCGTTTCTTCGGCGCCGCGCGCAACATCGAGGAGGGCGGCAGTCTCACGATTCTCGCGACGGCGCTCATTGATACCGGCTCGAAGATGGACGATGTCATCTACGAGGAGTTCAAGGGCACCGGCAACAGCGAAATCCACCTCGACCGGCGCGTGTCCGAGAAGCGCGTGTTCCCCGCGGTCAACATCAACCGCTCCGGCACCCGCAAGGAAGAGCTGATCACCGACCAGGGCGAGCTCGCCAAGATGTGGATCCTGCGCAAGCTGCTGCATCCGATGGATGAGCTGGCCGCGATCGAATTCCTGCTCGACAAGATGAAAGATACCAAGTCGAACAGCGAGTTCTTCGAGGCGATGAAGCGCTGATCCAGCCCGGGCCGGATTCGCAGGCGCGCGGCGCCCGGATCCGGCGGTTCCTCCGCAACTGCCACCTTCCGACACGCCCGCGGGCCGCCCAACGGCGCGAGCGGTTAGCTCGCGCGTGTGCGTCGCGTCACGTCGGCAGTCGGCGACGCTGGCAGAGCAAGGCGTACGGTCAGTAAGATCGGGCCACCTGCGCCTGTTGCGCGAGGAGCCATAGCCGCATGCGCATCTCTTTCACGGCCGTCGCGCTGGTGCTGGCGATGCACGCCGCACCGGCACTCGCCGACCGTGACCCGCAGTCCGGGGCCCCCTTGCCGCCGAAGAAGCACGAGACTTCCAGTCCGATCACCGACCACTTCTACGCGCGTGCCTCCTTTTACGCGCCGAATCTGCGCACCAATCTGCGCATCGATCCCTCTCCCGCCGTGCCCGGTGTCATGGGCACGACCTTCAACGCCGAGAACGCTCTGGGGCTGCCGGACAAGTTGGATAAGGGTCGCGTGGAATTCATGTTCCGGCTGCGCGATCGCAACAAGGTGCGCTTCGAGTACTACGAGGCGGATCGCTCGGGTAACAAGGTGCTGGCGAACGATATCGCCTTCAGCAATCAGGTGTTCCTCGCCGGTGAGTTGGCGCAGACCACCCTCAACTGGAGCCAGTTCGATATCACCTACACCTACTCGTTCATCCGCAACCAGCACTTTGAAGTCGGCACGGGACTGGCGGTGTATTTCCTGCAGGTCGACATGATCATCTATCAGCAGCAGCCCTTCGCAATCGCGCTGCGCCAGGAGGCCTCCGGCGCCTCGCCCTTTCCGGCGCTGCCGCTGGATCTGGTGTGGTGTATCTCGCAGCGCTGGTCGGCCACGGCGCACGGGGCGTACCTGAAGGCAACCGTCAGTGGTATTCGCGGCTGGTACGCCGACTATCACGAGGACCTGCAGTACCGCTGGAACCCGAACTTCGTGGTGGGCGTCGGCTATTCCACGACCCGCACCTCGCTGACCCAGAGCAGCGGCACTTTCCCCGGCTACTACAACCTGAGCATCAGCGGACCCGAAGCGTTCATACGCTTCAGCTTCTAGCCGCCAGCGGCGGGCCGGTCACGACTGCGCCGGCGCGCCGGGGACGTAGGCACGCGCGAACTCCGCGGGCATGCGCGCGGCGCGCCCCGAGTCCAGATTGATGCACACATAGTCGACCGCCGCACGCGCCAGGGTGTGCGCATCGCGCGCCCGCCACACCTGGAAGCGCCGGCCGACACGCAGCCTGCCGTCGCTGCTCACGATCCAGGTGGCGATGGCCAGGTGCTCAGCGGCCAGCGCCGCGCGCAGGTAGTCGATTTCGATGCGCTGCGCCGCCATACCGCGGCGCAGGCCGGTGCAGTGCTGCACGGGCACCCCGAGCGCTGCGGAATGCGACCAGGCGACGCGGTCCAGCCAGGTGAGGTAGACGGCGTTGTTGACGTGGCCGTACGCGTCGATGTCAGCCGGCTGCACCGTGAGCTCAATTACGTGGGGCGCGGGCAGGTCCCAGTGATTCACACGTGGTCCGCGGCGGCGGCCGACTCACGCGCCACGGCGCGGTAGCCGATGTCGCCCCGATACTGCATTCCGGCCCAGCGCACGCTGTGCACGAGCGCATACGCTTCGCTGCGGGCGGCGCGCACGCTTGCCCCGAGGCCGACCGCACACAGCACGCGGCCGCCGTGGGTCACGACCTGGCCCTTCTTGAGCTGCGTGCCGGCGTGGAAGATCTTTCCCGGCAGGCGTGCGGCCTGTTCGAGCCCCTCGATCGCGTCACCCTGGCGCGCGCGCTCCGGGTATCCGGCTGCGGCCATGACGACGCCGAGTGCGGCACGCGTGTCCCAGGCGGCGCGCACGCCGTCGAGCCGGCCGGCGAGCGCCGCTTCGCACAGCAGCGTCAGGTCGGATTCGAGCCGCATGAGAACCGGCTGCGTTTCCGGATCGCCGAGGCGACAGTTGAATTCAAGCACGTTGGGTGTGCCGTCGGGGGCGACCATGATGCCCGCGTACAGAAATCCGGTGTAGGGCATGCCCTCGGCCGCCAGGCCGCGGACCGCAGGCTCGATGACCTCGCGCATGATGCGCGCATGCAGGTCGGAGGTGACCACGGGCGCCGGCGAGTAGGCGCCCATGCCGCCGGTGTTGGGACCGCGGTCGCCGTCCTCGAGGCGTTTGTGATCCTGCGAGCTGGCGAGCGGCAGGATGTGGCGGCCGTCCGCCATGACGATGAAACTTGCTTCCTCCCCTTCGAGAAACTCCTCAACCACGACCTCGCGTCCGGCGGCGCCGAACTGGCCGGCAAACATCGACTCAACCGCAGCCCGCGCCTCCGCCACGGTAGCGGCGATCACGACGCCCTTACCGGCGGCGAGTCCGCTCGCTTTCACGACCAGCGGCACGCGCTGCCCCTTGAGCCAGCCGGCATCGAAACTCGCCGCGGTGAAGGTGGCGGAACGCGCCGTGGGAATGCCGTGCCGGCGCAGGAACTCCTTGGTGAAGGCCTTGGAGCCTTCCAGCTGCGCGGGCGCCCGCCGCGGTCCGAAGCAGGCAAGCCCGCGCGCCGCGAACGCGTCCACGATGCCGCCGACGAGGGGTCCCTCGGGCCCGATGATGGTGAGCGCGACGCCCTCGGCGCTGGCAAGCTGCACCAGCGCGGCGCTGTCTTCGGCTGCGATGCTGACGTTGCGCACCTTCGGTTCCAGCGCCGTGCCGGCGTTGCCGGGTGCCACCAGCACTTCACTCACGCGCGCGGCGCTGGCGCATTTCCAGGCGAGTGCGTGTTCGCGGCCACCGCCGCCGACGATGAGAACCTTCATCAGTGCCGGAAGTGACGCACGCCGGTAAACACCATGGCCATGTCGTGCTCGTCGGCGGCCGCGACCACTTCGGCATCACGCTTGCTGCCCCCGGGCTGGATCACCGCGCGGATGCCGTACCCGGCGGCGACGTCGAGATTGTCGCGGAAGGGCAGGAAGGCGTCCGAGGCCATGACCGAGCCGGCCACGGCAAGCTTCTCATCCGTCGCCTTCATCGCCGCCAGGCGCGTGGCATACACGCGGCTCATCTGGCCGGCCCCCACGCCGATCGTGGCGCCGGCGCGTGCGAACACGATGGCGTTGGACTTGACGAACTTGCACACGCCCCAGGCAAAGCGCAGGTCGGCAAGTTCCGCCGCCGTCGGCTGGCGGCGCGTGGGAATCGTAAGCGTGCTCTCGGTCAGATCCGCCAGATCGCGCTCCTGCAGCAGCACTCCGCCCGTGACGCTGCGCAGCTCGAGTGTACTGGCCGTCTCGCGCTGCAGCTCTCCGAGCACCAGCACGCGCACGTTGGGCCGCGCGGCGAGCACCTGCGCGGCCTGCGCGCTCACCGCCGGCGCGGCCAGCACCTCCACGAACTGCCGCTCGGTGATGAGCGTGGCGCTCGCGGCATCCAGCTCGCGGTTGCAGGCAATGATGCCGCCGTAGGCGGACGTCGGATCGGTGCGGTAGGCGCCCTCGTAGGCCTCAGGCAGTGTCGCAGCGACTGCCGCGCCACAAGGATTGGCGTGTTTGACGATCACACAGGCGGCTTGCGTGAACTGACGTACGCACTCGATGGCGGTATCCGCGTCGGCGATGTTATTGAACGACAGGTCCTTGCCCTGCAGCACGCGCGCAGTGGCGACCGCGGCGCCGCGCGCCGCCGCGTCACGGTAGAAAGCGGCGCGCTGGTGCGGATTCTCGCCGTAGCGCAGGTCCTGCACCTTCTCGTACACCAGCGCGAGCGTGGCGGGAAACTCCTCCCCCGGCTGCCCGTGCCGCGCCGCAAGATAGGCGGCGACCATGGTGTCGTAGCGCGCGCTGTGCGCGAAGGCCTTGGCGGCCAGGCGCGCGCGGGTTGCGAATTCGCTGCCGCCCTGGTGCGCGTCGAGCTCCGCCAGCAGCGCCGGGTAGTCAGCCGGGTCGACGACCACGAGCACCGATGCATGATTCTTCGCGGCCGCCCGCAGCATGGCAGGTCCGCCGATATCGATGTTCTCGACCGCCTCTTCATAGGTGCACCCGGGGCGGGCGATGGTGGCGGCGAAGGGGTACAGGTTCACGACCAGCAGATCAATGGGCGCGATCCCCTGCTCGGCCATGACGGCATCATCGGTGCCGCGCCGTCCGAGCAGTCCGCCGTGGATCTTCGGATGCAGGGTCTTCAGGCGCCCGCCCATGATCTCGGGGAAGCCGGTGTGATGCGCGACCTCGGTGGCCGCGATGCCGCTATCGGCCAGCAGCCGCGCCGTGCCGCCGGTGGAAAGAATCTGGATCTTGCGCGCCGTAAGCCCCCGCGCCAGCTCGATCAGGCCGGTTTTGTCGGAAACGGACAGGAGCGCGCGGCGGACCGGCAGCGGCATGAGCTTAAACCCTCAAGCGGCCTGCGAGCCAAGGCCGCCAGAGCCCGGCGGCTCTAGGAGCCGCCAAGCCCGAACTGCTTCAGCTTCTTGCGCAGCGTACCGCGGTTGATGCCCAGAATGCCCGCGGCACGGCTTTGATTGCCCTGCGCGTAGTCGAGCACCACCCGGAACAACGGCTCTTCGACCTCGCGCAGGACCAGATCATAAAGATGAGCCGGGCGGTGACCATTCAGGCTCGTGAAGTAGTCGCTCAACGCACGCTCGGCGTGGTTGCGCAGCGGCAGATCCCGTCCGTGGACTCTGGCGGCGGTGGCTTCACGAGCTCGAGTCTTCTTTTTTGCCGTCATGCGAGACCCCCAGGAAAAACCATTCGTCAGGCCGCCGCGGCGGCCTCGCTCACCCAGTCTTCAAAATGCTTAACCGCGTGCGCGAACTGTGCGGCTGTGTTCGCGGCTCCCATCAGCTCCCGGCGTACCTGTGCCGGGAATTTCAACAGTTGCTCGCAATACCAACCGAGATGTTTTCGCGCGATCTTCACTCCGCTCTCCTCGCCGTAGAAGAGATACAGAGACTCAAGATGCGTGAGAATAATATCACGCACGTCGCCGCGCAGAAGTGCCGGCGGCGCAATTCCTTCGACCAGCCGGGCGTTGACAGCGCGAAAGATCCATGGTGCACCGTGACTCGCGCGACCGATCATTACTCCGTCAGCACCGGTGAAATCAAGTACTTCGCGCGCCTTTTCCGCGGTAGTGATGTCGCCGTTTGCAAACACCGGAATACGCACCTGCGCTTTGATCGCGCGGATCGTGGCGTACTCGGCCGCGCCCTCGTAGAAATCCGCGCGCGTGCGTCCGTGCACCGCGAGTGCCGCGATTCCAGAGGCTTGCGCGATGCATGCAATGTTCACGCCGTTGCGGTGCTCGCGATCCCAGCCGGTGCGGATTTTGAGTGTCACCGGCACGTCGACCGCCCTGACAACGCTCTCCAGAATCCGCGCCACGAGCGGCTCGTCGGTGAGCAGTGCCGAGCCGCACAGCCGGCCGCACACCTTTTTTGCCGGGCATCCCATATTCAGATCAATGATCTGCGCGCCGAGCGCGACGTTGATGCGCGCGGCCTCCGCGAGTGCCTGCGGCTCCGCGCCCGCAAGTTGCACCACGCGCGGCTCCGGTTCGCCGGCGTGGTTCATGCGGCAGCGCGACTTGGACGTATTCCACAGTCGTGTGTCGGAGCTGATCATCTCGGAGGCGGCGAGTCCTGCGCCGAAGCTGCGGCACAGCACGCGAAACGGTCGATCAGTGACACCGGCCATGGGAGCGAGCACGACCGCTGAGGGCAGCAGGTAGGGCCCGATCCTGACTTGCAGCGCGCGCGTCACTTCAGCGCAGCGCCACATCGTTGGCGCAGGCGATACCGCCGCCGCGCGCCGGCAGGCAGGCATCGATCTCGAAGCCCACCGCGTCCGCCCCCGGATCGGCGAAACCCATCTCCGCGTCGATGCGCTGACCGGCAGAGAGGAAAGAGGAGGGGGGGATGACGCCGGGCAGATAGCCCTGGGGTTGCACGTCGCGGGCCGCGATGCGGTTGCCGAAGCGGTCCTGCAGCGTTACGCGCAGCAGCGGCAGCGGCTGCGGCAGCGGGGCTGCGTTCTTGATGCTGGCGCGTACGGTGATGACGCCGGTCCCGGTGGCACCGGCGGAGGCGCCGAGCTGGCGCACGTCGTAGGCGCGCAGGTCCCAGCGCGGGAAGAGCTTCACGCCGAGCAGCCCGTAGAGCGAGGTGAGCGGGCGGGTAAAGCGCGGGTTCGCGGCCAACTCATCCCGATCGTGATTCACGATCTGTGCCAGCAGCAGCACGGCGGCGAGCGCCGCGCCGATCGACCAGGCGTGCACGCGCGCCAGCGTCGCCGCGAGCGGCGCTCGCTCGGGGATCTGCGCCTCGGGGGGCGCGGGGTCCGCGGTCTTTGCCCGCGCGAAGTGTTCTTCCTTGACCTCCAGGCCCACGCCTTCGGGATCGGATTTATCGAACAGCGGCGCCCGCGAGCGCGCCGCCGGGGCGGGCGCGGCACTCGCGGCAGCGCGTGCCGGTGCCGGTGAAGCGCTGCGCTGGGCTCCCGCGCGGGCCGCCGGCGGCGCGCCCTGCGCGTGAGGCGCGGCGGCGGGCAGCGGCGCGGGGGCTACGGCGGCGGCGGTCGGCGCGCGCACCGGTGCGGATTCAGCACTCTCGGCGTGCATCATGGAAGCGAGGAACGCAGCGTCGATCTCCACGTCGACCTGCGAGTCCGGCGGTTGCGGCTCGGCGGCTTCCTGGTTGGCCGCGACCATGGCCTTGAACGATCCGGTCGCGGCGGTCCACTGCGGATCCGGTGGCGGCTGTACGAACACCGAGTTCACATCCGTCGTCGCCGGATCGAATTCCAGCGCAGTCTCCGGGATGAGCTCCTCGGCTGGCGCACCCGCGGTCGGCGCGGCGGCGCTCTCGGGGCCGCCAGGGGCTGCCGCGGCCGGCGGGGCGGCGCTCTCGGGGCTGGCAGGGGCTGCCGCAGCCGGCGGCTCAGCCTCCGCACCCGCGCTCGGCTCGCCCGCCCCGCTCTGGCGCTCCTCGGTGAGTCGGGCGAGCGCGTTGAAGACGCTCGAGCAGCGCCCGCAACGCACATACCCCTGCGCGACGCGCAGGTCCGCCGCAGTGACCACGAGGGTGAGAGCGCATTTTGGACAGACTGTGAACATGCCGGGGCAGGCTTCAGCGGCGTCGCCCGGCAAGACCCGCCCAGCCGTCGCGACCACCGAACCGGGCGACATCAAAGCACGCGGCGTAAGCTGCTGTCACGTCGGCAACCTCGTGCTCGAGAACGCCCGCGAGGACTGCCCAGCCGTGTGCACGCACGAGGCGCGCGAAGTGCGGCGCGAGATCGCACAGCGTTGTTGCGAGAATGTTGGCGAGCAGAACGTCGGCACCGGCCGGCAGCCGCGCGGCGTGCGCATGCACCTGCACACGCTCCCCCACGCCGTTCGCTGCCGCGTTCTCGCGGGTCGCGGTGAGCGCCTGCGGATCGATGTCGAAGCAGTGCACCGCGCGTGCGCCGAGCTTGGCGGCGGCCACCGCGAGGACGCCCGAGCCGCAGCCAAAGTCAATGACCTGCGTCTTCGCGGCCAGATGCTCATCGAGCCACGTGAGGCACAGCGCCGTGCTCGCGTGCGTTCCGGTGCCGAAGGCGAGTCCCGGGTCGAGGGCCACGACCACGGCCTGCGGGTCCGGCACCTGCTCGTGGCGCGGGCAGATCCACAGGCGCGTGCCGAAGCGCATGGCGTGGAAGTCCTTGAGCCACTCGCGCTCCCAGGCGCGATCGGCGATGCGCTGCGCGCTGATGAGGCGCGCATCAATGCCCAGCGAGGCGCTGAGTGTGCGCGTGGCGAGCGCCGCCTCCGTCGTGTCCGGGAACAGGCTCTTCAGGCGCGTGCGGCGCCACAGCCTGATTTCCCCGGGGAGCGGCTCGAGGACCGGATCGTCCGCAGCATCCACCAGGGTGACCGCGCTCGCGCCGCACGCGAGGCAGGCCGCTTCCGCGGCCTCAGGGTCCAGGCAGCCCAGATCGAACGACAGCTCAAGGAAGCCGGCCACGGCACGCTAGCGCAGACCGAGTCGCCGCTCCAGGTAGTGAATGTCGGTGCCGCCTTTCTGGAAGGCGGCATGGTTGCAGATCTCCTGGTGCAGGGCCACGTTGGTTTTGATGCCCTCGATCACCATCTCCGCCAGCGCGTTCTTCATGCGCGCGATCGCCGTGTCGCGCGTGTCACCGTGCGCGATCAGCTTACCGATGAGCGAGTCGTAGTAGGGCGGCACGTTGTAGCCGGAGTAGACGTGGCTGTCGACCCGGATCCCCGGACCCCCGGGGGCGTGCCACAGGCGGATCGGGCCGGGCGAGGGCATGAAGGTCTTCGGGTCCTCCGCGTTGATGCGGCATTCCATGGCGTGACCGCGAAACTGCACGTCGCTTTGCGTGTACGGCAGGCGCTCGCCCGCGGCGACCAGCAGCTGGGCCTTCACCAGATCGATGCCGGTGATGAGTTCGGTCACCGGATGCTCCACCTGGATGCGGGTGTTCATCTCGATGAAGTAGAACTCCCCGTCCTGGTAGAGAAATTCCATCGTGCCGGCGCTGCGATAGCCCACCGCCCGGCAGGCCTCCACGCAGCGCTCGCCCATGAAACGGCGCTGCCGCACTGTGATGCCGGGAGCGGGCGCCTCCTCGATCACCTTCTGGTGGCGGCGCTGCATCGAGCAGTCGCGCTCGCCGAGATGGATGACATTGCCGTGCGCGTCCGCGAGCACCTGGAATTCAATATGGCGCGGTTTCTCGAGGTACTTCTCCATATAGACCTGATCGTTGCCGAAGGCGGCGCGCGCTTCTGCGCGCGTGATCCCGACCGCGTTCAGGAGCGAGGCCTCGGTGTGCACCACGCGCATGCCGCGGCCGCCGCCGCCGCCGGAGGCCTTGATAATCACCGGATAGCCGATATCGCGCGCGACGCGCAGGTTCTCATCCGCGTCATCTCCGAGTGGCGCGCCGGAGCCGGGCACACAGGGCACACCGTGCGACTTCATCACCTTGATCGCGGAGACCTTATCGCCCATGACGCGGATGGTCTCGGCTTTCGGGCCGACGAACACGAACCCGCTCTTTTCCACGCGTTCGGCAAAGTCCGCGTTCTCCGACAGGAAGCCATAGCCGGGGTGGATCGCGACCGAGTCGGTGACCTCGGCCGCCGAGATGATCGCCGGCATGTTCAGGTAGCTGTGCGAGGAGGGCGGGGGGCCGATGCACACCGACTCGTCCGCGAGCAGCACGTGCTTGAGGCTGTAGTCGGCGGTGGAGTGTACCGCCACGGTCTTGATGCCCAGCTCGCGGCAGGCTCTGAGAATGCGCAGCGCAATCTCGCCGCGGTTCGCGATGACGAGCTTCTCGATCATGCGCGGGTCATTCGACGACGAAGAGTGGCTGACCAAACTCGACCGGGTCACCGTTGCGGGCCATGATCGAGGCGATACGCCCGGACTTGTCGGCCTCGATCTGGTTCATCATCTTCATCGCCTCGATGATGCACAGCACCTGGCCGGCCTTGATCTCATCGCCGATCTCGACGAAGGGCTTCGCCCCCGGGGAGGGGGAGGCATAGAAGGTGCCGACCATGGGCGCGGTGATGACGTGCTCGTTGCTCTTGGGCTTCGGTGCCGGGGTCTGCGCCGGCAGGGCGGCGGCGGTTGCGGCAGCCGACGGTGACAGGTGCGCGGGGGCCAGATGCGCACTCTGCGCGGCGTGCGCCCCGGTGGCGCCGAAGGGCATGCGGCTGATGCGCACCGCCTCTTCCCCCTCTTTGATTTCGATCTCCGCGATGCCGGATTCCTCGAGCAGCTCGATCAGTTTCTTGATTTTTCGAATGTCCATGCCGGGAGTGCCCCCCAAGATCGAAAGTCGGAAAGTGTTCTTAACTGCGCGTCAGGCCGGTCGGGCCAGGCGCTGCGCGGCGGCACGCAGCGCCGCCTCGTACCCGAACGCGCCGAGGCCACAGACGACGCCGACCGCGATGTCAGAAAAATAAGAGTGGCGCCGAAAGGCCTCGCGGGCGTGCGTGTTGGACAGGTGCACCTCGATGAAGGGCAGAGCGGTACCCAGCAGCGCATCGCGCAGCGCGATACTGGTATGCGTGAAGCCCCCGGGGTTGAAGATCGCGAAGGCCACGCCTTCGGCCTTGGCCCGATGGATGCGCTCGATGAGTTCATGCTCCGCGTTGCTTTGGAACGCGAGCAGTTCGTGGCCGAGTTCCCGCGCCAGCGACCCCGCGCGCTGCTCGATCGCCTCCAGGGTATCCGTGCCGTAGACGGCCGGTTCCCGGGTGCCGAGCAGATTGAGATTGGGGCCGTTAAGCAACAGCACTCGGGCCATGGGCCTTCCGGTCTTTTATACAGTCGTACAACAAGCGACGCGGCGCGAATGTACCGCAATTCGCGGGCATTGGGCAGCCTCCGGCGCCGAATGACCGCTATCTGGCTTGAATGGGTCTAATTGCGCGAGGCCGCCGTCATCGCGGCGCGGGCGGCATTCAGGCGGCTGATTCCGGCTTCGATCTGCTCCCGGGCCGCCTGCAGCCCGATGCGACCGGCGTCGAGGTCGCCCATGCGGTCGAGAATCAGCCGCGCCTCATCCGCGTGCAGCTCGCCGATCTTGAGGGTCACGATCCGGCCGGTCCGGTCGGCGAACACGGAGAAGGGCAGCACCGTGTCCATCCCCAGGGCGTTGACCACCTCCAGACCTCCCTTCTCCCCGACGAGCAGGGGGTAGGTCATATGGCGGTCGGAAGCGTATTTCACCACATCTGCGCGATGATCCAGTGCGATACCGACAACTTCCACACCATTTCCCGCACGTTCGCGACGCAACGCTTGCAGCACCGGGATCTCCCGCCGGTACGGCTCGCACCAGGTGGCCCAGAAATTCACGAGCAGCAGCTTCCCGCGGTACTCGGAGAGCCGATGCAGGACCCCGTCCGGTGCGGGCAGGGGGATATCCGGTAACTGATCCGGGA
>DATHLO010000034.1:0-10353 GCA_035488075.1 Steroidobacteraceae bacterium
CCTGAGCGTGCGCTGGGGCTGGTATGGCCCCGAGGCGGTGTTTCACGCCGTCACGCTCGGTGAGCGCGAGGCGCCGGCATTCCTGCGCGCCACCGAGCTGGTCGTCGGCCTGGACGCCTGGCGCACCGTGCGCAGCGGTCAGCTGGAAGCCGGCCGCATCACATTGATTGATCCTGACATCGACCTCGGCGCACGCGCAGGCGCGCTCGTCGGCACCGATCGCGCCGGGCCTGGCGCGCCGGCTGAGATACTCGCCGACGCGCGGCGCGTGCTCGGGCGCTGGCGCGGCGGACGCATCGACATCCAGGGCGGCACGCTGCGCTGGCCTGCGCCCGCCGCTGCCGCGCCGCTGCTCGTCACCCTCAGGCGCGCTGACCTGCGCCGCCTCGGCGCTGACTGGAGCGCGGACGCGGATCTGTTGCTGCCGGACACTCTGGGGGGCGGCGCGCATCTGGGATTGCGGGTGAGCGGAGAGCTCGCACGCCCGCAGGAGCTCACCGGCACGCTCACCTTCAGCGCCGCGCACCTTGGCTTCGCCGGCTGGCGTGAACTTAAGATCACCGCGCTGCCGGCGCACTATCTGCCGCGCGCCGGCAGCGGTGACCTTGAGCTGCGTGCGACTTTCGGCCGTGCGGACACGCTCAAGATTGCCGGCACCGTGCGCGCCGAATCCCTGGAGTGGGAGCCGCAGGGCGGCGCTGCGCTCGTGCTGCCCCGCGTGCGCGCCGACTGGCAGCTCAGCCGCGCGGGCGAGCAGTGGCGCCTCGGTGTCGGTGCACTGGATCTGGGCGCCGGGGCCCACGGCAGCGCAACCCTCGTGCTCGCAGGCGACGCGGCGCGCGGTAACCTGCACCAGATCCCGTTGAGCTCCCTGGCCGCGCTGGCGCACTGGTACCTGCCGCAGTTGCCGCTCGCGGAGCTGACGCTCGCCGGTGAGGCGCGCGCGGTCAACTTCGATTGGAACGCGCAGCGCCCCGTGGGCACGCGTTTCAGGGCGGGCGCGGATATCCAGGGGCTGACGCTGGCGAACGCGGCACAGGATGTGCTCCTGAGCGGACTCGGCGCCAAACTCGACGTCACCGACACGGGCCTGAGGGCGCAGCTCGCCGCCGGCGCTGCGCGGCTGAACGTGGTGCGCGCCGAACCCGTTACGCTCGATGGCCTCGAGCTGAACGCCACGGTCGCCGCGCAGCTTGAGAACACACACTGGCGCGTGGGGAGCGATGATCTGCAGATCCGTCGCGGCGAGACGCACCTCACGGTGAGTGCCGTGCTCGCCGCGGACAACTCGCCCGAGCAGCCGCGCCTGGATGCGCATGTGCAGCTGAAGGATGCGGACGCACTCCTGGTCGCGAATCTTCTGGGTCCCGCCGCCGAGACGGCCTTCGGCCCGGGCGCCGCGCGGCTGACGGCGGGGCGCATCGCCAGCACCGAGTTCGAGCTGCACGGGCCGCTTGCGACGGGCGGCGCCGCGGCCGCGGCGCGCGGTAGCCTTGAGCTGCGCGACGCGGCGTTTGCTCCCCTCGAGGCGTGGCCCGAGGTGCAGGAGCTCAGCGCCCGCATCGAATGGCAGGACGCGCGCGTGCGCGCAAGCGTCACCGCTGCGCGCAGCGGCGCGCTGCAACTCTCCGCTGCGCACGTGGAATGGGACGCGCGCGGCGAGCAGCCGGTGCGCGTGCGCGCACGGCTCGCAGGCAGCGCACGCGCCGCCCTCGAGTGGCTGCGTGCGCGGCCCGAGCTCGCCGCCGCCGCCCCCGGCGCCGCCTACCTCGACGTCGAAGGCGATACGCTGCTCGATGTCGATCTGCTCGTGCCGGGCTCGGCGGCCCATCAGCCGCCCGCGCGCACCCGCATCGTCGCGCTGCTCGATGGCGTACGCGTGCATGCGCTTGCCGGTCTGCCACCGCTCGAGGCGCTGCGGGGCACGCTCGCCTTCTTCGCCGGGCATCTGCAGCACTCCACGCTCACGGGCCAGTGGCTCGGGGGTCCGGTGAGCCTTGCGATCGGCGAGCGGCGCGACAGCGGCGCGACCCCGGTCACGATCAGCGCGCGCGGCTTCCTCGACGTGCACCAGGCGCTCGTGGCCGCCAGCGCCGAGGGGGCGGATGCCAACCTTACCGGCAACACCGAGTGGAGCGCGCTGCTCACGGTGCTGCCGCAGAGCGACGCGCAGCCGCTGCAGTGGCGCGTGCGCGCGGATTCGAACCTGTTGGGTGTCGCGAGCCGCCTGCCTGAGCCGCTCGCCAAGGCCGCGAACACACCCCTGCCGCTGCGCGTGGAAGTGCAGGGGCAGGACGCGGACGCCCAGCTGCACATCAGTCTGGGCGAGCGTCTGCAGGGACTCGCGGCGCTCGAGCGCAGCGGCGATAGCTGGCGCATCGGACGCGGCGCGCTGCGCCTCGCCGCCAACACACCAGCGCTGCCGGCCACGGCGGTGCTCGCGCTCGAGGGTCGCGTGAGCCGGCTCGATCTGCCGGCGTATCTTGCCCTGTGGCAGCAGGCCGGACGCTCACCCATGCTGCCGGCGCTCGAAGCGCATCTGAGCGCCGCGGAGCTCAGCGCCGGCACGCGCGTGTTTCATGAAGTGGCACTCGTGGCGCGCACCGCCGGCGGTGACGGGCAGCTGGACCTTCAGTCCCCGGATATCACCGCTACGCTGCGGTGGCCGGCGCAGGTTGATGGCGCACACCCGGTGCTCGTGCACGTGGTGAGCTTTGACGCCGGGCGCGCGGGCGATCTCGTGCTGCCCGCCGGGCTGACACAGCTGCTCGGTCCTGTCGTGCAGGTCGCCGTCGATGAGTTCTCCTGGCAGGGTCGCTCGCTCGGGCGCCTGAGCGCGGGCCTCAGCCGGCGCTCGGAGGCCCTGGTGCTGAGCGATCTGCGTCTGAGCGCCCCCCATCAGGAGCTGCGCGCGGCCGGGCAGTGCGCGGGTGAGGGCCGCTGCAGCGCTCAGTTCTCCCTCAACAGCACCGACTTCGCGGACACGCTCGCCGCCTACGGCTTTCGTCCCGACGTGGCCGCGCAGCGCGCGCACCTGCAGGGTGAGCTTGAGTGGCCGCAGGGGGACCCCGCGGCCCTTGCAACCGTAAGCGGACACCTCCATATGCAGCTCGAAGAGGGCACCACACGGGCGCAGGGAGTGCCTGGGGAAGGGGTGCCCTTTGCGCTGCTGGTGGTGCCGGCCCTGATCAGTGGGCTTGAGCCTGAGCCGGCCGCTGCCGCGGCGCCGGATCTGCGCTTCGCGCAGCTCACCGCGGATTTCGAGCTGCGCGACGGCTGGGCGAGCACGGCTAACCTGCACCTCGACGGTGACGCCGAGATCCTGGTGCGCGGGCGCGTGGGGCTCCTGGGGCAGGACTACGACGCCGAGGCCTTCATCCTGCGCGGCGAGGAACGCCTGCCCTCGGCCGTGCGGCGCCTGGGACCGACCCCAAAGGTGGCCGCGCTGTGGCTGTCGTTGCGCGAATGGTTTGCGGGAACGGGGGCGGAAAACGCCCGCGCGGGGCTGCGTTTGCGGGGTACGTGGAACGACCCCATAGTGATGCCGGCGGAATGACAGGAGCGATGAGGAGCGCATGAAAGCAGCGGCCGTGCAGATGACCTCCGGCCCCGAGGTGGCGCAGAACCTCGAGCAGGCACGCGTCCTGATCGAGGAGGCAGCCGCCCGCGGCGCGCGCCTGGTGGCGCTGCCGGAGAATTTCTCCTTCATGGGCCTCAAGGACGTGGACAAGCGCGCCGTGGCCGAGGCTGAGGGCGCCGGCCCGGTGCAGGATTTTCTGGCTGCCACCGCGGCGCGCCTGAAGCTGTGGCTGGTCGGTGGCACCGTGCCGCTGCGCGCCGGCGCCGACGGCCGCGTGGCCGCCGCCTCGCTCGTGTACGACGCGGACGGGCGCCGCGTGGCGCGCTACGACAAGATTCACCTGTTTGATGTGGACATTCCGGGGCGTAGCGAGAGCTATCGCGAATCCGCGCACGTCGCCCCCGGTTCGCGCGCGGTGATCATCGACACCCCCGTCGGACGGCTGGGGCTCTCGGTGTGCTACGACGTGCGCTTCCCGGAGCTGTACCGGCACTTGAGCGCCGCGGGCGCGCAGCTGCTGGTGGTGCCCTCAGCCTTCACCAGTCCCACCGGGCGCGCGCACTGGGAGACGCTGCTGCGCGCCCGGGCGATCGAGAATCTCTGTTATGTTATTGCGCCGGCGCAGTCAGGTTTTCATCCCAGCGGACGGGAAACCTACGGCGACAGCATGATCGTCGATTTCTGGGGAAGGATCCTGCAGCGCGTGCCGCGCGGCACCGGCTGCGCCGTCGCCGAGCTTGATCTGCAGCGCCAGTCCGGGGTGCGCGAAACCTTCCCCGCGCTCGTCCACCGTGTCTTTGCCGAGGAAATACCCACCCATGAGTGAGACCGTCGTTGCTGACCCGCTGAGCCTGGCGCGGGATCTGATCCTGCGTCCGAGCGGCCTGGATGATCGGCGGCTCGACAAGGTGTTCGGCGAGGTACTGACCCACTCGGTCGACTTTGCCGATCTGTACTTTCAGCTCGCGCACCAGGAGTCCTGGTCGCTCGAGGACGGCATCGTCAAGGACGGCAGCGCCAGCATCGAGCAGGGCGTGGGCGTGCGCGCGCTCGCCGGCGAGAAGACCGGCTTTGCCTACTCGGATGAGATCGTGCTGCCGGCGCTCGAGGAGGCCTCGCGCGCCGCGCGGGCCATCGCGGTGCACGGCGGCGAGCGTCGCGTCAGTGCCTGGCGCGCGCAGGCGGGGCATCAGCTGTATCTGCCGGATGACCCGGCGCTAGCCCTCGCCACCCAGGAAAAAGTCGCCTGGCTTGAGCGCGTCGATCGGGAAGCACGCAGCGTCGATGCGCGCGTCGTGCACGTGACGGCGAGTCTCGTGGCCGTGCGGGAGGTCATCCTGATTGCCACCAGCGACGGGGAACTCGCCGCGGACGTGCGCCCGCTCGTGCGCTTCAACGTTTCGGTGCTGGTCGAGGAAAACGGGCGGCGCGAGCAGGGCTACGCCGGAGCCGGCGGGCGCTTCTCGCTGGCGGAACTGGTGGCCGGGGATCGGCCGCTTGCGCTCGCGCGCGAAGCCGCGCGCCAGGCGCTGGTGAATCTCGGCGCACGCCCGGCACCGGCCGGCACCATGACGGTCGTGCTCGGCCCGGGCTGGCCGGGGATCCTGCTGCACGAGGCCATCGGCCACGGGCTCGAGGGGGATTTCAACCGCAAGGGTACGTCGGCGTTCGCCAACCGCATCGGCGAGCAGGTGGCAGCCCCCGAATGCACGGTGGTCGATGACGGCACGCTCGCGCGCCGCCGCGGCTCGCTCAACATCGACGATGAGGGCACGCCCACGCAATGCACCACGCTCATCGAGAACGGTGTGCTGCGCGGCTACATGCAGGATCGCCTGAACGCGCGCCTCATGGGGGTGCGGCCCACCGGTAACGGGCGGCGCGAGTCGTTTGCGCACCTGACGCTGCCGCGCATGACCAACACCTACATGCGTCCGGGTCCGCACGCGCCCGAGGAGATCATCGCCTCCGTTGAGCGCGGCATCTACGCGGTCAACTTTGGCGGTGGCCAGGTGGACATCACTTCGGGCAAGTTCGTGTTCTCGGCGAGCGAAGCGTACGAGATCAGAAATGGCCGCATCGGTGCACCGCTCAAGGGCGCAACACTGATCGGCAACGGACCGGACGTGCTCACGCGCGTCGCGATGGTCGGGAACGATCTGAAACTCGATGACGGCATCGGTACCTGCGGCAAAGACGGGCAGAGCGTGCCGGTCGGCGTGGGCCAGCCCACGCTCAAGATCGAAGCACTCACCGTCGGCGGCACGGCCTGATTTAACTCAGCCCGCAGGAACTGTCGTCACATCCCGACGCGTTGTCAGCGGCGCGGCGGCGACATAATCTTCGCGCCTCAGCAAGTGTGATTCTCCACACGGCCGCGCACCGTGCGAGTCCGTAACGTGCACCTCAACAAGCTTTGAAATCACGGTGAAGGACCTTCGATGCTCTCCCAAGATTCGACGATTGAAGCCCCGCAGCTGAAACTGCCGGCGGAGTTGCTGAGCGAAGTCAGCCGGCGCAAGAAGCAGCAGACCGATTTCCGCGTCGATGGCTGGAAGCCGAGTCTGCTCGAGCGTCTGGCGAAGCTGTTCGGTCTGGCTTAGCCCGATGAGATGCTGCGGCGCACGCGCTGACTAACAATTCCAGTTCCAACATCCGGGTCCGGCGAGTTAGGATGGCCGGATGCCGCAGTTCTCGCGCCCGGTCTACGAAGGTCTGCCCTGGTTATACATAATCTGTGGCCTGGCAACGCTTGCGGGCAGCTACCTGCTGGCCGCCCACGGGGTGCTGAGCCTGCTCGTCGGCATCGTGGGCCTGTTGCTCGTGCTGCTCGGTGCCGTGGTGCTGCTGCGGCGGCGTGATTACCGCGAGCTGCGCTCGCAGTACGCCAAGCCCGACTCCCTGGGCGTCAAAGAAAAGCCCTGAAGCCACCGACTGCGCGCTACTTGAGCGGCGCGGGCTCCGCGTCGTCTTCTTCGTCATCCGTGGCCGCGGCGGTGGCGGCAGTCTCGCGCAGCGTCTGCAGTCCCGGGATCGTGTCCGAGAGCTTGTCGCGCGCGCGCGCGACGCGTTCATCGACGTAGATCAGCTCGTGCTTGCCGACGAGCACCACGTCGCCGTCGTTCAGGTGATGGCGGCGCACGCGGTTGGATTTCACGAAGATGCCGTTGGTGCTGTTCAGATCCTCGATGACGCACGAGTGCTGCGTCGTGATGATCTGGCAGTGGTGGCGGCTGATGAAGCGGCTGTCGATGTGCAGGTCGTTGT
This sequence comes from Steroidobacteraceae bacterium, assembly GCA_035488075.1. Taxonomy (GTDB): domain Bacteria; phylum Pseudomonadota; class Gammaproteobacteria; order Steroidobacterales; family Steroidobacteraceae; genus 13-2-20CM-66-19. Next base: position 6,848 of record DATHLO010000034.1, read on the forward strand.
CGGGCGTGCGGCCGACGATCACCCGGCCCTGACGCAACGGGATCTCCTGCACCGTGCGACCGTCGGTGGCGACCAGCAGCCGCGCGAGCGCGGGCCGCCCATCCGCCGAGCCCGCCGGCCGCGGCGGCAGGCGCTCGGCTTCCGCGGCGTGGTGGCGCGGGCGGTGGGCGAAGTCGAGCCACTGTAGCTCGCGCACCGCGCTGATAATGTCGGCGTGCGTCACGGTGTCGCGATCGCCGGTAAAAGCCGCCATCATCGCGGTGTCGCACAGCGTGTTGATCAGACGCGGCACGCCGCCGCAATAGCGGAAAATCTCCGCATACGTGTCGGGGCTGAACAGCTCCCGATCGCCCGCACCGGCCACTTCCAGGCGGTGCTGGATATAGGCGCGCGATTCGCTCTCCGAGAGCTGCTGCAGATGAAAGCGCAGGCGCACGCGCTGCGTGAGCTGCTCCAGTTCCGGGGCGTCCAGCTTGTCGTTGAGCTCGGGCTGCCCGGCCAGGATGATGCGCAGCACCTTCTCCTTGGTGGTCTCGACCCCCGAGAGCATGCGGATCTCCTCCAGCACCCGCATGCTCAGGTTCTGGGCCTCATCCACGATCAGCAGCACCCGCCGCCCGGCCGCGTACTGCTCGATGAGAAAGTTATTGAGCGTCGTGATGAGCTCGGCCTTGCGCATCTTGAAGGGCGAGAAACCGAACTGCGCGAGCACCGCCTGCAGGAAGTCGATCGGCGTCACCTGCGTCTGGTTGATCTGCGCGACCACGACATCCGCGGGGACTTCCTTGAGGAAGGACTCGATCAGGGTGGTCTTGCCCGAGCCGATCTCGCCGGTGATGACGACGAAGCCATCCGTGAACCAGATGGTCGACTCCATGTAAGCCTTGGCGCGCGCATGCTGTTTCGACAGGTACAGGAATTGCGGGTCCGGGCTTAGTCGGAACGGCAATTCCTTGAGTTTGAATGGTTCCAGGTACATGCGTTGTTGGCTCGCAACCGATGTTACGGGATGCCAACGCCCACGGCCAAATCCTCGAGCAGCTGCAGGGCACGGACGTCGCGGCGGGCGGCCGAGGGCTCAACCAGGGTGCAATGACCCACCTTGCGCCCCGGGCGGGGCTCCTTGCCGTAGTCGTGCAGATGCAGCCCCGGATGGGCGAGCAGCGGCGCCCGCGGCGGCATGCTGCCGATGAAATTGATCATGGCGCTGTGGCCCAGGGCGCGGGTGCTGCCGAGCGGCAGATCCAGGATGGCGCGCAGATGGTTCTCGAACTGGCTGCTCTGCGCCCCCTCGATGGTCCAGTGCCCCGAATTGTGCACGCGCGGGGCGATTTCGTTGGCGATCAGACGCCCGCGGCGCACAAAAAACTCGATGGTGAGCACCCCGGTGTAGCGGAAATGCTCGAGCACGCGCTTCAGGTACGCGGCGGCGCGCGCCTGCCACGGCGGCGGTCCGTAAGGTGCGCGGGTGAGGCGCAGGATCCCGCGGGCGTGCACGTTACCGCACAGCGGGTAGATGGCGATCTCGCCGCGCACGCTGCGCGCGCCGATGATGGAAACCTCGCAGTCAAAGGGCACGCATTCCTCGTACAGGAGCGGCGCGGGTGCGAGCTGTTGCCAGGCGCGCTCGGCCTCCGCCGGCGTGCGGATGAGCGCCTGGCCCTTGCCGTCGTAGCCGAGGCGACGCGTCTTGAGCATGCCGGGGAGGCCCACGTGTTTGAGCGCGCGCGCAAGCTGCGCGCGCGAGCTCACGGCGCGCCAGCGCGTGGTCGGAATGCGCAGCTTCTCAAACAGGCGCTTCTCGGCCACCCGGTCCTGGGCAGTAGCGAGCGCTGCGATCGGCGGACAGATGCGCGCGTGGTGCTCGGCGGTGACGGCGCGCAGGCTCTGTACCGACACGTTCTCCCAGTCAAAGGTCACCACGTCGCAGCGGCGCGCGAGCTCGCGCAGCAGTTTCCGATCGGTGAACGCGCCGTGCAGCAGCGGCGCCACCTGCCCGGCAGGGGCATTGCGCGCCGGATCCAGGCACAGAAAATCCAGCCCCAGAGGGTAACCGGCCAATGCGAGCATGCGGCCGAGCTGGCCGGCGCCCACGATCCCGACGGTCATGAACGCGACGTCGCGCGCGGATCCGGATTGCCCAGAACGCCGGCGGTCTGGCGTTCGCGGAAACCCTCGAGTGCGGCCGCGATGGCGGGGTACTTGTTGGCGAGAATCGCCGCGGCACACAGCGCCGCATTGGTGGCGCCGGCGGCGCCAATGGCAAACGTCGCGACCGGCACGCCGGCGGGCATCTGCACGATCGAGAGCAGCGAATCGATGCCGCCGAGCGCCTTGGAGGGCACCGGGACCCCGAGCACCGGCAGGCGCGTCTTGGCCGCGGTCATGCCGGGCAGATGCGCCGCACCCCCGGCCCCTGCGATCAGCACCTCGAGGCCGCGCGCGCCGGCGCCGGCGGCGTACTCGAACAAAAGATCAGGCGTGCGGTGCGCGGACACGACGCGTACCTCGTACGCGATCGTAAGCTTGTCGAGCACTTCGGCAGCGCTCTGCATCGTCTCCCAGTCCGAGGAGGAGCCCATGATGATGCCGACGAGCGCTTGCATCAGGGCATTGTATCGAACAATGTGCGCAAAGCGCGAAACAACTCCCGCGAGGCCGCGCCGCCCGCACCGCTGCGCGCGCGCTCGCTTTGGGCGGCGCCGACACGGCGCGCCCACTCGGCCTGATCGATGTCCGGTCGCCAGCGCGTGAGCTCGGCGAGTGCGGGCGCGCCTTCGGCGAGCAGCCGCTCGCGCCAGGACTCGACCCGTTTGAAGCGCTCGGTCGCGCGCGCATCCTCGGCGCTGCGTGCGGCCAGGGCCGCCCGGATCGGTTGCGGGTCCACATCGCGCATGAGCTTGCCGATGTATTGGCGCTGGCGGGCGCCCGCGGCGCGGCTCTTGATGCTGCGGGCCGCGCGCACCGCCTCCTTCAGGGCCTCCGGCAGCTCGAGCGCGGCGAGCTGCGCCTCGCGCAGCTGCACCAGTTGCTCGCCCAGATCCTGCGCGGCGTGCGCGGCGCGCTTGCGCGCGCTCTTGCTCGGGCGCTCCGCGAGCGCCTCTGCTGAGTCCTCATCCGGCGATGCTTCGCGCCTCAAGGGGGATCCTGCTGTATGGGCCGCAGTTGAAATTGCCGCGACTGGTACAATTTAAGCCCAACACAGCCTGCGAAGCACGCCCGATGCCCGAAGCCCACTCCACCGCCGCCACCGTGCCCCTCGGGGAGGTCGCGCGCCTCGCGCTGGAGGAGGCGCGCCGCCAGGGGGCCTCGCAAAGCGAGGCCGACGTCTCGGTGAGCCAGGGGCTCTCGGTGAACGTGCGCTTGCGCGAGGTCGACACCATCGAGTACCAGCGTGACCGGGGCCTGGCCGTCACGGTGTACTTCGGCAAACGCAAGGGCTCGGCGAGCACCGCCGATCTGAGCGCGGCCGCGGTGCGCGAAACCGTCGAGAAGGCGTGCGCCAT
>DATHLO010000035.1:0-12331 GCA_035488075.1 Steroidobacteraceae bacterium
AACGAAAACGGTCGCTTCGACGCCGGTGAAGCCGGCGCCGCGAACGTCACCGTGATCCTGGACGGGCGTTTCTCGGTGCGTACGGATGCGAACGGTCGCTTCGACTTCCAGGCGGTCGCAGCCGGGCATCACGTCATCACCGTGCAGGCGGACAACCTGCCGCTGCCCTGGACGCTTACCAACTCCGGCCGCACGGAGGTGGAGGTAAGCACGCGCGAGCGCACCGAGGTGGCTATCGGCGCGCTGCGGCTGAAATAGCGGCGCGCGGCTAGTCGAGGACCGCGGACTGGATGCTCAGCCCGGGCCGCAGGACGCCGGAGATGACCGAGTCCTCGGCCGCCTGCAGCAGCTGTGCTTTCTGTTCGCTCTCGAGCGGCTTGGCGAATGATAGGCGCCGCTCGATGTGCTCCTTGCCGGCAGCGTCGCGCGACCAGCGCAGACCCACGGTGATCTTGCCGAGCTGCCAGTTGTTGCGCGCCGCGTAGCGGCGCAGTGTCATGGCGGTACAGGATCCGAGGCTCGCGAGCAGCAACTCGCGCGCACCGAATCCGGCGTCACTGCCGCCCGCCGCGACCCCCTCATCGGCCGTGAGGTGGTGATGCCCCGACACCACCTGCTGCACATAGGCATGTTCGTTGATGACGGTGACGTAGGCCATGGGCAGCTCCTGCAGGGTTATCCGGGCGCGTGCCCCCGTCGCCCGGCCAGTGCACCCGCTCGCGCCGTGCGGTCGAACATGCTGCGGGCGATGCTGGTGAGGCTCGTGCCGGTCACGTCTGAGAGATCATAGACCGTGCCCTCGAGAATCGCCTGCGCGGCGCGCAAGCCGCTGCGCACCGCCGGGCCGATACCCTCACCGAGATCGCGCGTTGCGAGGCCCGCGGCATCGCCGGTGATGAAGGCGTTGTCGCGCCGTACGACCGCAACCTTGCCGCGCAGATAATAGCTGTAGCCGGTCGGCTCGTACTGCGCCCCTGGTGCGAGCCGCGCCTCGAGCATGGCGGTGAGGTAGCCCCAGTGCGCACGGATGTCATGGCCGCCGTCCTTCATGCGCGCGGCGATGCCGCCGACGCCGACGTTGAGCCAGCCACGCTCCTTGGGCACGTACCAGGAATACCCGGGCAGACCGTGCCCGAAGAACCACAGGTGGCAGTCCCGCTCGCGCCAGTCGTAGCGCATTTCGTGCTCGAGCGTCACGAGCTGCAGCTCGCTCGCGCGCGGATTGAGCTCGCGGAAGAGCGTGCGGTAGACCGGGCAGCGCGTGCCGCCCGCGCCGATCAGGTAGCGGCAGCGGTAGGCATCATCGATCAGGTAACCGTCGGCCTCGGCGACGATGTGCCGTACGTTGTGCTCGAGCACCTCCGCGCCCGAGCGCTCGAGCAGCCAGGCGTCGAACTCGAAGCGGCGGATGGAATGCTGCACGCACGGCACCGGCAGCTGCCAGCGGCCGAAATGCATGCGCAGACGCGGATAAGTGAGCAGGCTGTGCGGATAGGCGGTCACGTCCATGCCCAAGTCCTGCACCACCTCGGGCGTGATCCAGCCGGCGCACAGTTTCAGCCGCGGGAAGCGCTCGCGATCGAGCACCAGCACGTCCTTGCCGGCGCGACGCAGTTTCCATGCCGCGGTGGCACCGGCCGGTCCCCCACCGACGATCAGGACCTCACAGGAACGCATGGCGCGTCGTCGGTCAGCGGGTGTACAGGTGCGCGCGCGTCAGGGGGACGTCGTTGCTCTGCGCGGGGGCGAAGACCACCTGGAACAGCTGCAGCGTGCCGGTCGTGAACGCGGCGACGGAGCCCGCCAGATACAGACGCCACATGCGCACGAACCTCCCATCGAACATCTTGCGCACGCGCTCGCTGGCGCTTTCGTACAGCGTGAGCCAGTCCCGCAGCGTCTGCGCGTAGTGCAGGCGCAGGTTCTCGACATCGAGCACCGAGAGATTCGCCGGCTCGAAGATGCCCATCATCTCCGCCAGCGACGGCGGGTAGGCGCCCGGGAAGATGCGCTTCTCGATCCACGGCTGCAGGGGCGCCGGGTAATTGCGGCCGATCGAATGAATGAGTCCGCGGCCGCGACCGTTGAGCGCGCGCCGCACCACGTCCCCGAGCGCGCCATAGTTGGCCACGCCGACGTGCTCGAGCATGCCCACCGAAACGAAGGCGTCGTAGTGTCCGCTGATGTTGCGGTAATCGTCCTGGACATACTCGACCTGGCCGCTCAGGCCCTCGCGCGCCGCACGCTCGCGCGCGTACGCCACCTGTTCGCGCGAGATGTTGAACGCGCGCACGCGTACGCCGTAGTGCCGCGCCATGTGCAGCGCGAGTGTCCCCCAGCCGCAGCCGGCCTCCACCACGCTCTCGCCGCTGCGCAAGCGGAGCTTGCGGCACACGTGATCCATCTTGGCATTCTGTGCCTCATCGAGCCCGGCGCGCGGGGTCGGGTAATAGGCGCAGGTGTAGGCCATGGTGCCGCCGAGCCACAGTGCGTAGAAATCGTTGCCGATGTCGTAGTGGTGATGAATGTTGTCGCGTGAGCCGGACAAGGTATTGCGGTGCGGTCGGCGCAGTACGCCGCGCGCCCGGTGCAAGAGCGAGCCCGCCTTGGCAGAGGCGGCGCCGGAGTGGTAGACCGTTTCCAACAGACTCACCAGATCCCCCTCGATCGCCACGCTCCCCTCGCTATAGGCATCGCCAAAGCGCATCGGCGGATCGGCGAGGATCGCCATGAGTGTGCGGCGGTTGGCGAACGTCACACGCGCCACTGCCGGCACCTCGCTCGGGCCCACGAGCGCGCGCTCCTGCACGGCAAACTCGACCGGTGGGTCGCCCAGGAAGGCGCGCAGCCGCGTCAGCAGCCAGCTGTCGACCGAGTGACCGGGCGCAAGGGCTTGAGAATCGTCCGGTTCGATCGGCGGCCCGCGGTGGGCCGCGGAAGTACGCTCCGAACGGGATGTCAGGCTCTCGTCAAAGGCGTTCACGGCTAACCCCTCCAGCTTGAGGGTGTAATTTAGCATGCACGTGCGCCAAGGACAGCGCATGGCCGGGTGGCGCCGGGTGGACGCCTCAAACCGGTAAGTTAGCGCCCGCCGAGACGCTGGTTGAGCAGGTTGGCCAGCCGTGCACCCGCCAGCAGCAGCCGCTCCCGGGTCAGCGTCGCGGCGTCCTGGACGTAGCCGGTATCCAGCACCACGATTCCGGTAGGCGGCTCCCTACAGACGAATCCGGGGTAGCGATAGGCCACGTTACGCGCCAGGTTGTTGGATTCGGACACCCAGCTGTCGGGGTTACCCTGGCCGGCCTGCCCGAGGAGCGTCTGCGCTTCACCCACCAGGGCGTCGATATCGGCCGGGGGCTGCTGGCGGTTACGCGCCTGCAGCGCCAGCCTGACGAAATCGTTGTCCCAGGCGCGGTGCAGGCTCTCACGGCCGCGCGTTCTCACCCCCGCAAGCGCCACCTGCACGCCGTTACCGCCGCGATCATCATTGTCGGCCGCGTGCAGCGGCTGATGCAGATCCCCCACCAGGTGCACCACCCACTTCAGCGCCTCATTACGTTCGCGCGGCGTGGCGCGAGCATCGGCCATCACCCCGATCAGGCGCTGCAGCTGTGCGCTGCCGCATTCCCCGTCGCGGCAGTAGCGTGCCGCTGCCTCACTGGCGCACACCGGCTGGTTGTCGTAGTGCCAGCGCGCGTGCGCGGCAGGTGTGCCATAGATCTCGTCTGACCAGACCGACACCTCTTCCAGGGTCGTGCGCCCGGAAGGCCGGCCGAACTTATCCAGATCCGCCGCGAGCAACTGCAGCACCACGGCGTGCGTGCGCGGGGTGAGCAGCCGATCCGCGATCGCCCCGACGGTGCGATGTCCCTGCGGACCCCACGCCAGGGCGAGCGGTGAGCACGCCCCGGCGAGCATCAGCAGCGCCAGGCGCGCACGAGGCTTGCCCCCGGCTGCACACCGATGCAGCTCGTGTAGACTTCGCGGCCTTGCCGCGCGCGCGCCGCGCCAGGGCTCACGGGAACTGTTAAATATGAATCGCACGCTGCCTCTCCTTCCGCTACGCGCCCTGCTGCTCGCGGCCGCGACTGCAGCGCTGCTGCTCTGCGCGGCCCTGACGGCCGCCGTGCCGGCCAACACCGCTTCCGGGCTCGACCTGGCGGGGATTGAGCGCGCGGTGATTCCGGGGGATGACTTTTTTCGCTACGCCAACGGGGCGTGGATCGCCAAGACCGAAATCCCCGCCGACCGCTCCAGTTTCGGCGTCGATGCCATCGTCGAAGAACTCACCCGCAAACGCACCGTCGAGCTGATCCAGGGCGCCGCCGAGCACGCAGCGGCGCACTCCGACGCCGCCAAGGTCGGCACCTACTACGCAGCGTATCTGGATGAGGCGGGTATCGAAAGCGCGGGGCTGAAGCCGCTGCAGCCGGCACTTGAGCGCATCGAAGCGATCAAGGAGCGCACCGAGCTCGCGCGGGCGCTCGGCGCCACGCTGCGCGCGGACGTGGATGTTCTGAACGCCACGAACCTGCACACCGAAAACCTGTTCGGCCTGTGGGTGGCACAGGACCTGAACGACCCGAAGCGCTACTCGCCATTTCTGCTGCAGGGCGGGCTGGTGATGCCCGACCGGGATTACTACCTCAACCCGTCCCAGAGAATGGCCGACATCCGTGCTCAGTACCAGGCGCACATCGGCGCCGTACTGGCGCTGGCACACTTCGCCGACGCCAAGGAGCGGGCGGCACGGGTCTTTGCGCTTGAGCGCCGCATCGCCGAAGCGCACTGGAGTCGCGAAGACTCCGAACAGGTCCTGAAGGGTAACAATCACTGGAAGGCCGCGAGTTTCTCGCAACGCGCCCCGGGCCTTGACTGGAGCGCCTATTTCGCTGCCGCCGGACTCGCGCAGCAGGACGAGTTCGTGGTTTGGCAGCCGAGCGCCCTCACCGGCATCGCCGCGCTCGCGGGGAGCGAGCCGCTCGAGAGCTGGAAGGACTGGTTGCGCTTTCACCTGATTGAGCGCAACTCCCCCTATCTTCCCAAGGCATTCGACGCCGAGTACTTCGCCTTCCACCACCACATCCTCTCCGGTACCCCACAGCAGCGGCCGCGCTGGAAGCGCGCGGTCGATGAGACCAACACTGCCCTTGGCGAGGCGGTTGGGCAGCTGTATGTCAAGCGCTACTTTCTGCCGAGTGAGAAAGCGCGTGCCGAAGCCATGGTGAAGAACCTGCTGGCCGCCTTCGCGGTGCGCATCGATCACCTGGACTGGATGGCGCCGCAGACCCGCGAGCGCGCCAAGGCCAAACTGACCGCGCTTAAGGTTGGCGTCGGCTATCCGGATCACTGGCGCAGCTACAGCGCACTTCAGATCAAGCGCGGTGACGCCTTCGGCAACGCCGATCGTGCCGAGCGGTTTGAGTATCAGCGCAATCTGGCAAAGCTCGGCACGGTCGTCGACCGCTCCGAATGGGCGATGACACCGCAGGAAGTGAACGCCGTGAATCTGCCGGCGATGAATGCCATCAACTTCCCCGCCGCAATCCTGCAGCCACCCTATTTCGATCCGGCGCGCGATCCGGTCATGGACTACGGCGCGATCGGCGCGGTGATCGGCCACGAGATCAGTCATAGCTTCGATGACCAGGGCGCCCTGTTTGACGCCAGCGGGCGGCTCGAGAACTGGTGGACCAAGCAAGACTTCGCGCACTTTGAGGCGGCCGGCAAGCGCCTCGCAGAACAGTTTGACGCCTACCATCCCTACCCGGACATCCACGTCAACGGCACACAGACGCTGAGCGAGAATATCGCCGACGTGGCCGGACTGTCGGTTGCCTATGACGCGTGGCGGCTGACCCTCGCGGGCAAACCCGCCGCCGGGGCAGACGGCTTCAGCGCCGAGCAGCTGTTCTTCCTGAGCTTCGCGCAGAGCTGGCGCGAGAAGATGCGCGAGGCCGCCCTGCGGCAGCAGATCGTCACCGACGGACACGCTCCGGCGGAGTATCGCGCCGACACCGTGCGCAATCTGGATCCCTGGTACGCCGCCTTCGACGTCAAAGCGGGCCAGAAGCTGTATCTGGCGCCGGCGCAGCGCGTGCGCGTGTGGTAATTCGCCCGCGCTGCGTTACCTGCTGACGCCCCGCCCGGCTTAAACAGTAGCCCGCAGGTTTTGACTGCAGGTCAACGCGGCGGTTTAAGCTGCGCAAAATACACGAGAGTCACGTACGGGAAGACGATCCTGCCGTCGCGCGCGTGACGCAAGAACACCTGACGCAGGTCCGCGAGCATCGGCTCATGCTGCGCGTGCCCGGGCTCGGGAGCATAAGAGGACGACAGCAACCGTCCGACGAGTCCTTCATAGTCGAACACCTGCTGGTTGGGGAACCGGGCAAGTTCCATGGCGCCGCCGAAAAACGCACCCATGCTGGCTTCGTCGGCGCGGCTGCCCACGACCTGGTCGAACTCCGGGGCATGGCGGCGCACCAGCGCCTCGTAGTCGCCCAGGAACGCGCTGCCGCTGCTCGGGTGCTCATTCCACAGAAGCGCTCCCCAGCCACCCGGGCGCATCACGCGCAGTGCTTCGCGCCGTGCATCCTCGACCCTGAACCAGTGAAACGCCTGGGCGGCCACCCACAGATCAACGCTCTCGGCGGCGAGCGTGGTCGCCTCGGCGCTGCCGCGCACGCTGCGAAAGCGCGCGCTGCCGCCGAGCGCGCGCTCGGCGGCAGCGCGCATGCCATCGTTCGGTTCCACGCCGATCACCTGCGCCCCACTCGCCAGCAGCAGAGTCGTCAGAATGCCGGTGCCTGAGCCCACATCCGCGACCACCGCCTGCGCGGTGAGCCCGCAGCGGCTCCCGAGCAGCGCGAGCGCCGCCGGCGGGTAGCTCGGGCGGTAGCGCACATAGTTGTCCACGCGGCTCGTGAAGCGCTGCGTGGGCGCGGGGGCGGCGTCCATCGACTTACGCCGCGGCGGCGTGCCGTACTGGCGCGCGCGCAGCACAGTGCCGGTTTGTCTTGCCGCCGGCGTCTCTCCATAAAGGCATAACGACACGGTAGCGTATCCGCGTGACAATCGCACGCGAGGGCAACCCCATGACCGAGATCTACAAACGCCTGGAAACGCAACTGGTGCACGCCGGGGAACCCCTGCCGCGCATCGCCGGTGCGGTCGAGATGCCGATCTTCCAGTCAGCGACTTACACCTATGCCGGCGAGGGCTGTTACGACGACGTGCGGTATCTGCGCAACAACAACACCCCGAGCCAGCTCGCGCTGCACGCCAAGCTCGCCGTGCTCGAAGGCGCCGAAGCCGCCCTGGTCACGGCGAGCGGCATGGCGGCCATTTCCGCGACGCTGTTCGCACTGCTGTCGGCGGGCGATCACGTGCTCGCGCAAAGCTGCCTGTACGGCGGCACGCACGAGCTTCTCGCGCAGGAATTTCCCCGCTACGGTCTGGCGGCGGACTTCATCGACGCGGACCGGCCCGAGTCCTGGCGTGCGCAGCTGAAACCCACTACGCGCCTCATCTACGTCGAGGCGATGAGCAATCCGCTGCTCGAGGTCCCCGACCTGAACGCGATCGTCGCCTTCGCGCGCGCCCACCGGCTGCTGGCGATCATCGACAACACCTTCGCAAGCCCGGTCAATTACCGCCCGATACCCGCAGGCTTCGACCTGGCGCTGCATAGCGCCACGAAATACCTCAACGGCCACGCCGACCTCGTCGCCGGTGCGGTCGCCGGAGGGGCGCAGCTCATCGAGCGCATCCGCCACAAGCTCAACCTCCTGGGCGGCGCACTCGACCCGCACGCGGCCTTCCTGCTCAAGCGCGGGCTCAAGACCCTCGCCTTGCGGGTGCGTTACCAGAACGACAGTGCGCTCGCGGTCGCACGCTTTCTTGCCGGGCACGCGGCCGTCAAGCAGGTCCACTATCCGGGCCTTGCGACTCATCCGCAGCATGCGCGCGCGCGTGCGCTGTTTGCCGGCTGCGGGGGTGTGTTGAGCTTCGAGCTGCACGGCCCGGCGGGCCGCGCGGACGAGTTCGCCGCGCGCGTGCGCATACCCGCTGTAGCCCCGAGCCTCGGGGGCGTGCAGACCCTGTTGACCCGGCCGGCGCGCACCTCGCACGCAGGACTCAGCGGCGCCATGCGCCAGCACCTGGGGATCGGCGAGGGGCTCTTGCGGTTGTCGGTCGGGATCGAGGCGACGGAGGACCTGCTCGAGGACTTCGCGCAGGCGCTGGGCTAAACGGGCATAGTGCTACACGAGAGCAAGCTTCGGGTGCCGCAGGACGAAGGCGCACTGAGACACTGGTGCACCGCATTGACACGGAGTTGAGCAGGCATGGCCGCTTCTGACTACACCTCTGGCGCGGCGCGCAGCGCGGCTGGCGCACCGGCCCCCGCCGCGGCCGCCGCTACCGCTACCGGCGAGGTCGCCCTCGGGCGCACCGCGCTGGAACTGACACTGCTCGGAGCGATCTGGGGCGGCTCGTTTCTCTTCATGCGCGTCGCGGCGAGCGAGTTCGGCGCGCTGCCGCTGGTGGAGGCGCGGCTCGCGCTCGGCGCCCTGGTCCTGCTGCCGTTCCTGTGGCAGGCGCGCGCGCACTTCACCCCGGCGCTGTGGCTGCGCATCGCCGGCATCGCGGCCGTGAATTCGGTGCTGCCGTTTGCGCTCTTCGCCTGGGGCGCTGAGCGGGCTCCGGCGGGCATCGGCGCGATCACCAACGCCATGACGGTCATGTTCACCGCCCTGGTCGCGTATCTTTTCTACGGGGAACAGATCGGCGCACGGCGCCTGGGCGGGCTCGCGGCCGGCTTTGTCGGCGTCGCGGTCCTGGCCAGCGGCAAGATCGCCGGCGCGAACGTCGGGGCCGCGGCGCTGGCGGGCGCCGCCGCCTCGCTCTGTTACGGCTTCGGCATCAATCTTGTGCGCCGCTACCTCACCAGCCTGCCCGCGGCGGCCGTCGCGGCCGCCAACCTCCTCACCGGCAGCCTGCTGCTCGCGCCGCTGGCGATCTACACCTGGCCGCACCAGGCCATCAGCGCGCACGCGTGGCTGAGCGCGGTGCTGCTCGGGGTGTTGTGTACGGGGGTCGCCTTTGTCTTCTACTACCGTCTCATCGCGCGCATTGGCGCCCCACGCACGGCCACGGTGACCTACCTGATTCCGCTCTTCGGTGTCATCTGGGCGTGGCTGATCCTGGGCGAGCCGCTCACCCTCACCATGGCCTTGGCGGGCACGCTCATCCTTGCAGGCGTGGCCTTGAGTCAGCAGCGGGCGCGCAAGAGCTGATGGCACAGCGGCTGTCTTTTCCGGATCTGCTGAACGCGCGCGACCTCGGGGGCTATCCGACCACCGACGGTGAGCTGACGCGCACGCACTCCCTGGTGCGCGCCGATGATCTTGCGCAGCTCACCGCGCAGGGTCTGCGAGCGCTCGAGGATTACGGCATCCGCACGGTGGTGGATCTGCGCTGGCCGGAGGAGTCCGCGCGCGATCCGAATCCCGTGCCGAAAGCGCTGCCGCACCTGCGCTTCGAGCACGTGTCACTGCTCACGCACACCGAGGATGAGTGGCGCCTGCGCAGCCGCGATGTGGCCAAGGAGCTGTGGAAATGCGTGGTGCTCGAGCACGTGCGGCTCGAGCTGCGGCGCGTGCTCAGCGTCATCGCCGCGGCCGCACCCGAAGGCCTGCTGTTTCACTGCGTGGCCGGCAAGGACCGCACCGGCCTGATCGCTGCGCTCTTGCTGGCGCTCGCTGACGTGGAGCCGGCCTCGATTGCGCACGACTACGCGGTGAGTACGCAGAACCTGCGCGAGGGGTATCTGAAGCGCTACGCCAACGCCGATCCGGCACGGATCCTGGAAGCGCTGCGCTGCCCGGAGGAAGGCGCGCACAACATGCTGAAATTTCTGGAAAACGCCGGCGGCGTGCGCGCCTATCTGCGCGAGATCGGTCTGAGCGAGGCGCAGATTCGCGCACTGCGGATGCGGCTGCGTTCCTAAAGTCTGGCGCGGCGCGTGGCCGCGCAGCGGCGCCTTCGCTTGCCTCTTCATTCACGGCTCGTTCAGGGGCATTTGGCGATACTGCCCACGCACCGGATGGCAAACGCGCTCCCGAACGGCCCTCCTTCTCCGCGGGCACATTTTCAAGCACGTTCGGATTCGGGCTCGGGCCACTTCGGTGCACTTCCTTCAGCTATCCTCTTCTCTTCCATCCTGTCCGCGGAGCGATCGCATGGACATCACCGGAGGTTGCCTGTGCCGTCAGGTGCGCTTCTCGATCGGCGCCGCGCCGATCGTGACCCGCGCATGTTGGTGCCGCGTATGCCAGTACATCGGCGCCGGTAGCGGCACGGTCAATGTCTGCTTCCCGAGCGCGGCGCTCACGGTCACCGGTGAGCTGCGCGAGTATTCCCTGGTCGCCGACAGCGGCACCCTGATGCACCGGCGCTTCTGCCCGACCTGCGGCACGCACCTGTTCAGCCTCGCGCAGGCACGCGCGCACCTGGTGTTCGTGCGCGCCGGAGCGTTGGATGATCCGGAACTCGCCCAGCCGGCCATGACGATCTGGACCTCGGCGGCACCGAGCTGGGCGTGCTTCAACGAGGCTCTGCCGCAGCTGGAGCGGCAGCCGCCGCCTGCCGCGTAGCGCGACCGCGCGCCTACTTCAGTCCGAGTGCCTGGCGCAGCTGCGGCGCCGTCATGAGGCGGGTGTAGGGCATCGTGCCCACGTCAAACTCACGGGCCCGGCTCAAGCCTCCCACCACGACGGGCGCGAAGCCCGCATCCCGCACCAACTGCTCGGCCACGGCGAGCGCTTCGCGGTCATCTGCGGCGAGCGGAATCGCCACCGGTTCGCCGCTGCGGTGCGCCTCGCGCGCCAGATCCCGATAGCCGATGGCGTTGAAGGCCCGCACCAGCCGCACGCCGGGCAGGAACCGCGGCGACGCCACCCCCGTTCCTTGCGCGCGCACCTCGATTGCCATTGGCCCGTCGCGCTCGGGGTAGGGGTTGCAGGTGTCGAGTACGATCTTGCCGGCGAGTTCGCTCTTGAGGTCCTGACCGATCTGCGGCAGTGCCTTATACGGCACGGACACCAGCACGACGTCGCCGAACAGCGCGGCTTCACGCGGCGTACCCACGCGCGCCTTTGGGCCGAGGGACGCCGCAAGCGCCTTGAGCTCATCCGGATGGCGCGAGGAGATCAGCACCTCGTGGCCTGCCTGCACCCACAGCGTGGCGAGCGCTCCGCCGATGTGTCCGGTGCCGATGATGCCGATCTTCACCGGCTCAGACGCCGGTGCCGCCCGTGCCAGCGGCATGGCAGCCGCGAGCACAAGCACGGCCGCGAGCACGGCGGCCGCAGCGCAGGCGCGCCTCATCGGGCGAACCCGCGCCTCGCGCGCGGCGGCTGCGGATCTCGGCATCCTGCGGCTCACACCAGGGGCACGCGTGTTCGTCGGCGCGCTGGCAGTGAAACCTGGCCGCTTACTTCTTGCGACGCGCTCCGGAGCGCTTCGCGGCGCGGAACGAAATACCGGAACGCATGGCCTTCTGCTGAACCGCGGCCGCCGTACGCCCGAGCTTCTTCGCGACCTGCCCCGTCGGTGTTCCCGCCTTGGCGAGTCCCTTGAGGGTCTTCAGTTCACGGGCGCTCCAGGAGGCGCCGTCGTTCGGTGGACGTCTTGCCATCGTCGTAACTCCAATATCGGAAGGACCGGGGTCAGCGATCATACACCGCCAACGCGACATGCGCGCAGTCCTCTACGATCTGCAACATGTTGGAACGGCCCGTGTGTCGCATGAGCGCGCGCGCCCGGTGTTGCTTCGACGCCTAAAGCGCGATCCAACTCGTAACTTATCCGTGTTACGTGGCGACGCCGGGCCGACGCCGGTGTGTCGGACGGGTGCGCTCGCCCAACACCCAACTAGAGCGTGGCAACACCGCGCTGCCAGAGGATTTTTGCACCGCAGGGCGCATAGCGCAGCGCGCGCGGCACACGCAGGCGTGTTGGAACCGGGAAGCACTGCGGCGGCGACCACGGCGGCCCCCACCGGGCGCGTGTCACGCGGACCACAGGCGAGCGCGGCTGCGGACAGGACGGGTTGTCGTCGGCAAACGCCGACAGGGCAATTACTCGCTGACGCCCGCGCGCAGATACGCCGCGTCGACGGCGTTGGAGAGGAGCATCGCGATCGTCATCGGGCCTAAGCCCCCGGGAACCGGTGTAATCCAGGCGGCGCGTTCGGCGGCGCGTTCAAACTCGACATCTCCCACGAGCTTGCCGGAGGCGGTGCGGTTGATGCCGACATCGAACACCG
>DATHLO010000036.1:0-2905 GCA_035488075.1 Steroidobacteraceae bacterium
TCACGGTAACGCCCTCATGAGTGTCACGACCACACGCTACCCGTTCACGGATAAGCCGGCCGACTATCGGCGCCTGGCGCAACAGCTCGAGGCGCTGCTGGCGGGCGAAACCGACCTGATCGCAAACGCGGCCAACACCGCGGCGCTGCTGTTCGATGCATTGCCCGCCATCAACTGGGCTGGTTTCTACTTCCTCAGGTCAGGCGAGCTTGTGGTGGGACCGTTCCAGGGCAAACCCGCCTGCGTGCGCATCCCGCTCGGCCGGGGCGTCTGTGGCAGTGCCGCGGCCGAGCGGCGCACGCTTGTCGTGCCGGACGTGCAGGCGTTTGCCGGCCACATCGCCTGCGATGCCGCCTCGCGCTCCGAGATCGTGGTGCCGCTGCTCGATGGGGGCACGCTGCTCGGCGTGCTCGATATCGACAGCCCGCAGCCAGCGCGCTTTGATGCGGCCGATGCCGCCGGACTTGAGCATCTGGCGGCGCTGTTCATGGCCGCGACTCCCGCGGCCGCACGCGCGCTCAGCGCCGCATGACCCCGGCCCGTCTGTCAGCGCGCGGCCTGCTGGCCGGTGCGGGCGCGTTCACGATCTGGGGAGTGTTCCCCGTCTACCTGTATCCGCTGCGCGAGGTGCCCGCGCTGCAGGTCATCGCGCATCGGATCTGCTGGTCGTGCCTTTTCATCCTGGCGTGGATGCTGTGGCGCGGGGAGCTCGGGCGCCTGTCGGCCATCCTCACGCGCCCGGCGCTGCTGGCGCGCCTCACGCTCAGCGCCCTGCTCATCAGTGGCAACTGGCTGGTGTACGTGTGGGGCGTGAGCCACGGCCACGTCATTGATACGAGTCTTGGCTATTACATCGGCCCGCTCATGAACGTCGTGCTCGGTATCTTCGTCCTGCGTGAGCGCCTAAATCCCGTGCAATCGCTCGCCGTCGCCCTCGCGGCGGTCGCAGTGGCCTATATCACCCTCGAGGCCGGACGGCCCCCCTGGATCGCGTTAACGCTCGCGGTGAGCTTTTCGCTCTACGGACTCGTGCGCAAACTCATCAGCGTGGAGGCGCTGCCGGGGCTTGCCACCGAGACGACACTGCTCATGCCGCTCGCGGCGGCCTACCTGGTGTGGTGCGAGGCGGCCGGCAGCGGCGCGCTGACACGCTCGGGCGCTGAAGTGGCGGCACTGCTGGTGGGCAGCGGACTTGTGACCGCACTGCCGCTCTTTCTCTTCGCGTACGCCGCGCGCCTGCTGCCCTACTCGACGGTGGGCGTGCTGCAGTTCATCGGCCCGAGCCTGCAGCTCGCCTGCGGCGTGCTGCTGTTTCACGAGCGCTTCGACGGCGCGCGTGCGGTGGGATTCGTGCTGATCTGGCTGGCGCTGGCGATCTACGCCACCGACGGGCTGCTGCGCTCGCGCGCCGCCAACGCCGCGCGCGCCTGAGAGCACGGCGCCGCCGGAGTTTTTACTGCTTGCCGCGCGAGAGGTACGCGCCGGTGCGCGTATCGATACGGATGACTTCGCCCTCGTTGATGAACAAGGGCACGCGCACGACGGCGCCCGTCTCGAGCTTCGCGGGCTTCTGACCGCCTGTGGCGGTGTCGCCGCGCAGTCCCGGATCGGTCTCGACGATCTTCAGCTCGATGTGCGGAGGCGGCGTCACGAGCAGCGGCACGTTGTTCCACAGCGTCACGACGCACACGATGCCGTCCTTGAGCCACTGCGCGTTGTCGCCCACCGCGGCCTTGCCCGCCGTGTACTGCTCGAAACTCTCGGGCACCATGAAGTGCCAGAAGTCCCCGTCCTGGTAAAGATACTGCATGTCGGTATCGACCACGTCGGCCGCCTCAAGGGACTCCCCCGAACGGAACGTCTTCTCGATCGTGCGGCCAGTCTTGAGGTTGCGCACCTTGATGCGGTTGAACGCCTGGCCTTTGCCGGGCTTCACGAACTCGTTCTCGATCACCGCGTACGGATCGCCGTCGAGCAGGACTTTGAACCCCCCACGGATCTCGCTGGTGGTGTAGCTGGCCATTACTTATCTCGCGGTCTTGTGAGCCGCGCAACGCGCGGCCCGCTCAAAAGGGCCGCGTATGATAGCGGCAAGCCCTCAGAGCCGCCAGCCGCGCCTGCGGGTGGACTTTTCAGCGCGCCAGACGGATGCGGCGCCAGTGCGCCACGGCGGCCACGATCGCAAGTACCCCGAGCCCCTCGTGCAGCACGGCCGCCCCCTCGTGCCACGGGCCGGTCGCGTAATAGAGCGCGTAGCCGCTGAGCACCAGCACGATGGCGCAGCCGCCCAGCCACAGGCCCGAGACACGGTTAGCGGATGCGGACCAGCGTGCGTAGATATGGCCAGCCCCGAGCCAGCCAAAAAGAAAGACCGCCGCCACGGCGATAAGGCCGTGCACGCGCATCAGCGGCGCCTCTGATGGATTGGGCAGAGCGCCGAACTCGTTGTGCTGCGGGAAGGCGAAATGCGCCACGAGCCACAAGGCCCCGGTCAGCCACAGCAGTGCCGCAGCGCCGAGCACCGCGGCGCGCAGGCCGCGCGCCATGGGCGCGCGTTCGGCGCGCAGGGCGAGCTCGGCAGGCGTTGCGTGCACACGTGGCATCGGGCTTACCCGCGCGAGGCCGGCTGCAGCAGCACCTGCCACAGCGCGAGCAGCCAGCGCACTCCTTCGGTCACGTGCTCGCACGAAAGCGTGGCGCCGGCGATGTTCTTGATGTCGGTGCGTACCGCGAGCGCCGCCAGATCCTCACGCCCCGCGAACTGCCGCCGCCACGCCGCGCTGCGGATCTCCCCGCCGTGACTCTCGCGGTAACTCAAGACCTCCGGCGTACCGAGCCGCCCGGCCGCGTCGATCGAGACGGCGTAGGTGATGAAGTCCTCCTTGCCGATCACTTCATCAATGAA
>DATHLO010000037.1:0-10600 GCA_035488075.1 Steroidobacteraceae bacterium
CGCGCCAACGTCCCAGCCCAGATCCGGCGGCGCGTAGAGCCACACCTCATCGGCGCCGGCCAGCGCGGGCGCCAGCGTCTGTTGATGTACGCCCATACGCATGGTGTGCGAGCGCGGCTCGAGCACGGCGAGGATGCGCGCCGCGCCCACGCGCCGGCGCAGCCCATCGAGCGTGGTCACGATGGCGGTCGGATGATGGGCGAAGTCATCGTAGATGCGCACCCCGTTCACTTCCCCGGCGAGCTGCATGCGGCGCGCAATGCCCTTGAACTTCCCAAGCGCTGCGATCGCCTGCGCCACCGGCACCCCGGCATGGCGCGCGGCCGCAATGGCAGCGAGCGCGTTTTCCATGTTGTGCGCACCGATCAGCGGCCAGGCGACGCGGCCGCGCGGCTGCCCGCCCTCCAGCACCTCAAAACGCGAATAGTCCTCATCCGCCTGCCCCGCGCTCCACAGCGCCGCGGGGCGTGCCGTGCGCGCAAAACCCTCGAGCGGCGTCCAGCACCCCATCGCCAGCGTCGCCTTCAGCGTCTCATCCTCAGCATTCCAGACTATGCGGCCGCCGCCCGGCACGATGCGCACCAGGTGATGGAACTGGCGCTGGATGGAGGCAAGGTCCGGATAGATGTCAGCGTGATCGTACTCAAGATTGTTGAGGATCACGGTACGCGGCCGGTAGTGCACGAACTTGGCGCGCTTGTCGAAAAAAGCCGTGTCGTACTCGTCCGCCTCGATGACGAAGAACGGCTGCGCCCCCAGACGCGCGCTCAGCCCGAAGTTCTCCGGCACCCCGCCGATCAGAAAGCCGGGATTGAGGCCGGCGCACTCGAGTATCCAGGCAAGGAGCGCGCTGGTCGTGGTCTTGCCGTGCGTACCGGCCACCGCGAGCACCCAGCGCTTGCTGAGCACCTCGCGTGAGAGCCACTCCGGACCGGAGCAGTAAGGCAGGCCGCTCTCGAGCAGCGCTTCGACGACGGGCTGGCCGCGCGTCATGACATTGCCCACCACCACCACGTCCGGGGCGGGCGTGAGCTGCGCCGCCTCGAAGCCCTCGGTGAGGCTGATACCGAGTGATTGCAGCTGCGTGCTCATGGGCGGATAGACGTTGCTGTCCGAGCCGGTCACCGTGAAGCCGGCCGCGCGCGCGAGCGCGGCGACGCCGCCCATGAAGGTGCCGCAGATTCCTAGGATGTGAACGTGCATGGGTGCTTTCAGCCCTGCGAGACGGACAGCAGCTCCCGCTGCAAGGCAAAGCTGGCGAGGATCTGCAGGATCACGAGCACGACGCTCACCGTGCTCGACCACTCGAGCGCGGCCTTCACGATGTGACTGTTGGCCGCGATCCACCACACCGCGACCACGATGGCGAACAGCCCAACCGGCACCATCCAGGTCGTATCCTGGGCGACGCGCGGCCCCAGCCAGCTCTCGAAGCACAGGAGCGGCGTCAGCACGATCTGAAGGCCAAACACCGCGGTGCTCGTCTGCAGGGTGCGCTCGGGCCGGCCCGCGAGCCGCAGCAGTACCACGTACCAGAGCAGCGTAAATGCGGTATCCACCAGCAGTTGCGCCGGGAAGGCGTGCAGTTCGGCTGCATTGGCCGGCGGCAGCAGTGCGTACAGCAGCAGGTTCACGACGAGGTATGCAAGCACCGTGAGCACCAACAGCAGCAGGGAAGCGGGCAGATCCTGCGGGCCGCGTCGCAGCAAGGCGATCTGCGTAAAGAGCTTGACGAGCTCCGTCATGGCTTTCAGTACCGGCGCGCTCCTGCGCATAATGCGCCCCTAACGATTGTACAGATCATCGCCGCACCGCGTTTGCAGCCCATCATCACCACCAGCGCCGCGCTCGAGGAACTCGCCGCGCATCTGGCCGCGCAGCCGCGCGTAGGCCTCGACACGGAGTTTCTGCGCGAGCGTACCTATCGCGCCCAGCTGTGCCTGGTGCAGCTGTCTTCGGGGAGCGTCGCGGCCTGCGTCGACCCGCTCACCCTCAAGGAACTCGCGCCGCTCGCCCGCGTCCTCACCGCCCCCACGGTGCTCAAGGTGATGCACGCCTCGCGCCAGGATCTGGAGGTTTTGCTGCCACTCGCAGGCCTGACGCACCCGGTCTTCGACACGCAGATCGCCGCCAGTCTCACCGGGTTGCCCGCGCAGATCGGTTACGCGGAGCTCGTGCGGCGTCTCCTCGGACACGAACTGGCCAAGTCGCACACGCGTACCGACTGGTCACGCCGCCCGCTCTCGCCCGAGCAACTCACCTACGCGCTCGATGACGTCCATTACCTGCTGCCCCTCGCCGAGCGGCTGCAGCAAGATCTCGCCCGCCTCGGGCGTCTGGGGTGGTTGCACGAGGAACTCGCCGAACTCGCCGACCCTGGCGCGCTGAGCACTGATCCTGAGGCGGCGTGGCTGCGGCTGAAGGGGTTGCGCGATCTTGATCCGGCGCGCGCGCGCCTCGCGCGCGCCCTGGCGGCGTGGCGCGAACGCAGCGCCATCGAACATAACCGCCCGCGCGGCTGGATCCTCGATGAAGCCGTGCTGCGCGAGATCGTGCTGCAGGTGCCGCGCACCCTCGAGGCGCTCGAGGCGATCCCGCAGATGCCGCCGGGCCTGGTGAAGCGTCGCGGCGCGGAGCTGCTCGCCTGCGTGGCGGCGGCGGAAGTCCCCGAGCCGCCCGCGCCGCTGCCGGGGCGCGCGCGCCCGGACCCGGTCCAGGTGCTGCTCATCAAGAAACTGAGTGGCATCGCGCAGAGCGCCGCTTCCGAGCTCGGGCTGGCGCCCGAGGTGCTCGCCACGCGGCGTGATCTTGAGCAGCTGGCCGGGGGGGCGCGCGACGGCGCGGTACTGCACGGCTGGCGCCGCGCCGTCCTCGGTGAGCAGCTGCTGGCGGCGCTTTAAGGAAGCGGATCCTCAGCGCCGCCTGGCGCGCCGCGCCCGCCCGCGCGCGGCGGGCGTCGTGCGAGTTCCCGGGCGCGCGCTGCGCACCTTGCCGGTGCGCGCCTTGCGCGCCGGACGCGCGCTCACGCGCGCACTCTTACGGCGCGCAGTTTTTTTCCGCGGTGCCCGTTTGCCTGCCGCCGCACGCCTGGGACGCGCGGCAACGCGCAGCGCCGGCACGCCCAGCACCTGGGCCAGACGCCGCGTGACGGCATCCAGATCCCCCTGCGCGTCGATGACGCGCAGCAGTCCGCGCGCGCGGTAGAAGTCAATGAGCGGCCGCGTCTTCTCGTCATACACGCGCAGCCGCTCGGCGACGGTCGCTTCGTTGTCGTCGGGGCGCTGCACCAGACGGTGCGGCTGTCCGGTGACGGGGCAGCGGGCGCTCGCGCCGCGCGGCGGGGAGGTCAGCAGGTTGAAGACACGCCCGCAGTCCGCGCAGGTGCGCCGCCCGGAAATGCGCTTCACGAGCTCCCCATAGTCGACGTCGAGCTGCACCACGGCATCGAGTGGCTGCTTCAGAGCTTCCAGCAGATGATCGAGCGCGTGCGCCTGCGCGAGGTTGCGCGGAAAACCATCGAGGATGAAGCCCTTGCGGGTGTCAGGTTCGCCGAGTCGCTCGCGGATCATGCCCAGCACCAGCGAATCGTCCACGAGCCGTCCGCTGTCCATGGCCTCCTTCGCCTGGCGGCCGAGTTCGGTGCCCTTGGACACCGCCGTGCGCAGCAGGTCCCCGGTCGAGATCTGCGGGATACCGACGCGCTCCACCAGACGCTGCGACTGCGTGCCTTTACCGGAACCGGGGGCGCCCAACAGAACGATACGCATGTTTTGCAGTGCCCATCGCTGCCGCCGGCAGCACAAAGGTGCGCCACGTTACCGGCCGCCCCCGGAGAGGTCAAACGGGCCCCTGGGTGCGCCTGTTGCCGCCCGCGGCGCCTGCGCTATTCTTCCCGGCCCTGCAAGCCGGCGACCCCCCATGAAAAAGACCCGCCCCCAAAACGCCTTCTACGCCCAGTCCGGCGGGGTCTCCGCCGTCATCAATGCCTCGGCGTGCGGGGTCATCGAGACCGCGCTGCGCTCCAAACAGATCGGCAAGGTGTACGCCGGGCGACACGGCATCATCGGCGCCCTGACCGAGGATCTGATCGATGTCGGGCGCGAGAGTCCCGCGGTGATCCGCGGGCTTAAGTACACCCCGGCCGGGGCCTTCGGTTCGGCACGCTTCAAGCTCAAGGGCATCGAGGAGAACCGTGCCGAGTATGAGCGGCTGATCGAGGTGTTCCGTGCCCACGACATCGGCTACTTCTTCTACAACGGCGGTAACGACTCGATGGATACCGCCCTGAAGGTCTCGCAGCTCGGCGCCGCGCTCGGTTATCCGATCACCTGTGTAGGGGTGCCAAAGACGGTGGACAACGATCTGCCGCACACCGACTGCTGCCCGGGATTCGGCTCGGTCGCAAAATACGTCGCCGTCTCCACGCGCGAGGCTTCGATGGACGTGGCCTCCATGGCGCGTACCTCCACGCGCGTATTCGTCCTGGAAGTGATGGGACGCCACGCCGGCTGGATCGCCGCGGCGGGCGGGCTTGCCGGCCAGGGCACGGCCGAGCCGCCGCACGTCATCCTCTTTCCGGAGGTGCCGTTCGAGCGCGAGAAGTTCCTCGCGCGCGTGCGCCAGTGCGTGAGCGACTACGGCTACTGCGTGATCGTCGTCTCCGAGGGGGCCGCCTACGCGGATGGCACGTTCCTCGCCGACGCCGGCACGCGCGATGCCTTCGGGCACACGCAGTTGGGGGGAGTCGCCCCCGTGGTGGCCAACATGGTGCGCGAGGCGTACGGCTATAAGTACCACTGGGCGGTCGCCGACTACCTGCAGCGCGCCGCGCGGCACATCGCCTCCAAGGTCGACGTGGCGCAGGCCTACGCGGTCGGCAAGGCGGCCGTGGAGCTCGGCGTTAAGGGGGTGAACGCGGTGATGCCGACCATCGTGCGCAAGTCCTCCAGGCCCTACCGCTGGGTTGTCGGCCACATCCCGCTCGCGCAGGTGGCCAACCAGGAAAAGAAGGTGCCGGCGGACTACATCCGCGCCGACGGGTTCGGCATCACCGAGGCCTGCCGCCGCTATCTCGAACCCCTCATCGGCGGGGAGGCCTATCCGCCCTACAAGCACGGCCTGCCGGACTACGTTCATATCAAGGGCGCGGCAGTGCGCCGCAAGCTCAAGAGCGAATTCAAAGTGTGACCGTGCTGCGGTGCGGCCCTCGCCCGGGGCGCCGCTGCGCGGCAAGCGAACGGCGCCCGGCGGGCGGTTGGCGAGCGTGAGGGCCGTGCTATAGTTCGCGGCCTTTTTTTGGGGAGGTTTGCCGATGGATGTCACCGCGTGGCTGTGGGTTGCGATCGCGGCCGGCGTGCTGGCCGTGCTGTACGGCGTGTTCTCGATGATGGCCATTCTGCGCCTGCCGGCGGGCAACGCCCGCATGCAGGAGATCGCCGCCGCCATTCAGGCCGGCGCCAAGGCCTACCTCAACCGCCAGTACACGACGATTCTCGTGGTCGGCGTCGTGCTATTCATCGCCATCGGCTTCTCGGCGCTCGGCTGGCCCACGGCCGGCGGATTCGCGGTCGGGGCGATCCTCTCGGGCCTCACCGGCTACATCGGCATGAACATCTCCGTGCGTGCCAACGTGCGCACGGCGCAGGCGGCCACGCTTGGACTGAACGCGGCGCTCAGCGTCGCGTTTCGCGGTGGCGCCATCACCGGCATGCTGGTCGTAGGCTTAGGTCTGATCGGCGTGACCGGTTACTACGCTTTCCTCAGCCGCTTTAGCTCCATCGGCCCCGAGGGTGCGCTGCACGCCCTCGTCGGACTCGCCTTCGGCGGCTCGCTGATTTCGATCTTCGCGCGCCTCGGCGGCGGCATCTTCACTAAGGGCGCCGATGTGGGGGCGGATCTGGTCGGCAAGGTCGAAGCGGGTATCCCGGAGGATGATCCGCGCAATCCGGCGGTCATCGCGGATAACGTCGGTGACAACGTCGGCGACTGTGCCGGTATGGCGGCCGACCTGTTCGAGACGTACGC
Source organism: Steroidobacteraceae bacterium (assembly GCA_035488075.1). Taxonomy (GTDB): domain Bacteria; phylum Pseudomonadota; class Gammaproteobacteria; order Steroidobacterales; family Steroidobacteraceae; genus 13-2-20CM-66-19. The sequence goes on from DATHLO010000037.1 coordinate 6,025, forward strand.
GGTCACCCTCGTCGCCACCATGCTGCTCGGCGGCCTGTTGTTCGCCAAGGACGGGCCTGCTGCGGCGCTCGCCGCGGTGATCTACCCGCTGGCGCTCGGAGCGGCCTCGATCGTGTCATCCATCATCGGCACGTTCTTCGTCTCCGCGCGCGCGGGCGGCAAGATTATGAACGCGCTCTACAAGGGCGTGATCGTCTCCGCCGTGGTGTCGGCGGGGATGTTCTACTTCATCACGCAGAAGATCATGCCGGGCAACGTCGCGGTGCTGTACGGCTGCGCCCTGATCGGCCTGGGGTTAACTGCCGCGATGATCATGATCACCGAGTACTACACCGCCACCGAATACAGCCCGGTGCGCAAGGTGGCCGCGGCTTCGCAGACTGGACATGCGACCAACATCATCGCCGGACTGGGCGTTTCCATGAAGGCGACGGCGCTGCCCGTGATCGCCGTGTGCCTGGCGATCTGGGGTTCGTACACACTTGATGGCCTGTACGGCATCGCGATCGCGGCGACCTCGATGCTCTCGATGACCGGGATGATCGTGGCGCTGGATGCCTACGGTCCGATCACCGACAACGCCGGCGGCATCGCCGAGATGGCGGGGCTGCCCAAGTCGGTGCGCGACATCACCGATCCACTGGATGCGGTCGGCAATACCACCAAGGCGGTGACCAAGGGTTACGCCATCGGCTCCGCCGGGCTGGCCGCGCTCGTGCTGTTCGCCGACTACACCCATAACCTGGAGGCCGCCGGCAAGCTCGCGACCTTCTCGCTCTCGGATCCGGCCGTGATCATCGGCCTCTTTATCGGCGGCCTGGTGCCCTACCTCTTCGCCGCCATGGCCATGGAGGCGGTCGGCCGCGCGGCCGGCTCGGTCGTCAACGAGGTGCGCCGCCAGTTCCGCGAGATCAAGGGAATCATGGCGGGCACAGACAAGCCCGACTACTCGCGCGCGGTGGATCTGCTCACGCGCGCGGCGATCCGCGAGATGATCGTGCCCTCGCTGCTGCCGATCCTGGTGCCGATCGTGCTGGTCGTGGTGATGAATGCGCTGATGGGTGCGGGCGCCGGTGTGCGGGCGCTCGGTGGACTGCTCATCGGTACCATCGTCACCGGGCTCTTTGTCGCGATCTCCATGACCACCGGCGGCGGTGCCTGGGACAACGCCAAGAAGTACATCGAGGAAGGAAACTTCGGCGGCAAGGGCTCGGACGCGCACAAGGCGGCCGTTACGGGGGACACCGTTGGCGATCCGTACAAGGACACCGCGGGCCCGGCCATCAATCCTCTGATCAAGATCATCAACATCGTGGCGCTGCTGCTGGTGCCGCTGCTTTGAAGCCAAGCGGGGCGAAGGCGGCAGTCACCTCGGCCCATGTGTTGCGGATGGGCCGCGACTCTTGCGCCGAGCGCTGCTGCAGGATCGGCAGCGCCTTGAGGTTTCAGCCGCTGCGAGCTGAGCGGCGCGCCACCTAGGCTGCGAGCAGCAGCGGTTGCGGACGCCCGATCGCGTAACCTTGCAGGTAATCGACCCCCATGCGGCGCGCCGTCTCCGCGGCCGCGCTGTCTTCGACCTGCTCGGCTATCACCTTGAAGTTGAGGGTACGCGCCAGCTCGATCATCGCCGTGACCATCGCCTGATTGACCGTATCGCGCGACAGATTGCGCATGAAGGAACCGTCGATCTTCAGGTAATCGAGCGGCAGGTTCTTCAGATTCGAGAACGAGCCGAGGCCGGAACCGAAATCATCGAGCGCGAACTGGCAGCCCATGCCGTGCAGCACGCCGACAAACCGCCGCGCATGATCGAGGTTGGCAACGACGGCGTTCTCGGTGATCTCGAAGCACACCTGTGCCGGAGAAGCCCCGGTGCTGTCGAAGCACTCGACCACGAACTCGAGGAACTGCAGGTCACCGAGCGTCTGCCCGGAGATGTTGATGGCGACGCTGCGGTTACTCGGCACCGCGATCGCGCCGCGGCCGAGCGCGGCGAGGGTGGTCTGCACCACCCAGCGATCGACCAACCCCATGAGGCGGTAGCGCTCGGCGGCGCGCATGAACTCCGCCGGCGCGAGCTCGTGGCCGTTCTCGTCCTGCAGCCGTATCAGCACCTCCATCGCCGGGCCGCCCTCCTCGTCGTGCGCGGCCACGATCACCTGGTGGTACAGCTGGAAGCGGTTTTCCCTGAGCGCGCCTTGCAGGCGCTGCAGCCACTGGATCTCCCCGGTGTGGCGCGCGAGCGCCTCATCGCGCGCCGAGTACACCACCACGCGTCCCGAACCCTGCTTCTTGGCGACGTAGCAGGCGGTGTCGGCGGCGGCCAGCAACTCTTCCAGCGTGCCGCTCTCGCGCGAGATCTCTACCAGCCCAACCGACACGCCGATGTTGAAGATCTTGTCCTTCCAGACGAAGCGGTAATCGCCCACCGCGCGGCACAGATCATCGGCGATCTGGCGCGCCTTATCCAAGGGACAGCCGATCAGCAGCGTGCCGAACTCGTCCCCGCCCAGGCGCCCGACGGTGTCGCTGTCGCGCACCGCATCGCGCAGGAGCTTAGCCACTTCGCGCAGCATGCTGTCGCCGGCCAGGTGTCCGCTGGTGTCGTTGACGAGCTTGAAATGATCCAGATCCAGATAGCACAGGACATGCTGACCATCACCGCGGTGGCCGCTGTCGATACACTCCTGCAGGCGCCGCTCGAACTCGTGGCGGTTGACGAGCCCGGTGAGCGCATCGTGCGTCGCCTGGTAGGACATCTGCCGCGCAAGTCCGCGCAGCTCGGTGATGTCGTGCAGCATCACCACCGCGCCGATCAATTCCTTGGCGGGGTTGCGCATGGGGGAGGCCGTGAGCTCGATCGAGCGCTCCGCGCCGTTGGTACGCGACAGCAGCAGCGCCCGGCGGCTCAGGTTCACCGCCGCGCCACTGGTGAGTGCAGCACGTACCGGATCGGAGAGGATGCGGCGGTCGGTCTCGTCCACGAGACTGATGACTTCCTCCAGCAGCTTGCCCGTCGAGGCGCCCGCCTCACTCGAGGTCAGCTGCTCGGCGGCCGGATTCATGAAGGTGATGCGCGCTTCCTTGTCGGTGGCGATGATCGCTTCGGCGAGGGACTCGAGCGCAAGGCGCTGCGGTTCAACGGCGGCGCCCTCGCTCGGCAGGCGCAGGGTCTGCAGCGTCTGCGTGGGAATGATCTCCACGCCGGTGATGAGCAGCGCGTTGCCCTTGTCGTATTCGACCAGTGTCGAGCTGATCTCGAGCCGGCTCACCTGGCCCTGCAGGCCCACCATGTCGATCTCGTAGCGCTCGGCGGTGGTCTCCCCCGCCAGGCGGCGGCTGACGTTCTCGCTGACGAGGTCGGCGTATTCGGGCGGCACGAGGTCGGCGAGACGCCGGCCGATGAGCTCCGCCCGGTCGACGCCGACGAAGCTTGCGAACTGGCGGTTGGCATACAGGATGACCTCACGATGCACCAGCACGGCCTCGTGGATGCGATCGCCGAGATCGGCGAAGAGTTTGGGAGTCTCGACCGCCTCGCTCTGCGCGGCGGGTCCCGCCCGGGTGAGGAGGTGATTGACGGCCGTAATGAGCGCGGCCACCTCGGGCCGGTCACTGCCGACGTCCACCCGGCCGGCGAGGCGCCCGCCGATGGCAATGCGCTGCAGCTGCTGCGACAGCTCCACGACGCTCTTCATGTCGCGGCGCTGCAACGCATAGAGCACGAGGAGCAGAGCGGCGATGAGAGCGAACAGGAGGCACAGCAGCCCAATGATCGACATCTATCTCTATCTTCTTCTTACGCCTTGCGCATGGGTATTCCGCGCGCTCCGGGGCACTCTAGTTGGACTTGTCGTGCCGCCGGAAATTACGGACGGGAGAAGCATAGCGCAGGCGCTGGCACGCCCCGTCGGTATTTCACCATATCTCGTCGCAAGTCCGCTTGGCAGGGCGCCGGAAAACCCGTAACTTCTCCGGCCTTTTCCGCGACTCGGCAATAAGTCCAATTGGGAAGGTCCCAGGATGCAAACGGCAGACATCCGCGAACAGATGGTGGAGCAGCAGGTGCGCGCCTGGGACGTACTGGATGAGCGCGTGCTGAACGTCATGCGCCAGGTACCCCGTGAGCTGTTCGTGCCCGACGGCCAGCGCTACCGCGCCTATGCCGACGTCGAGGTGCCACTGGGGCAAGGCCAGCACATGCTGCGCCCGAGCGTGACGGGCCGCCTGCTGCAGGCACTGCTGCCCAAGCCGGACGAACAGGTGCTCGAGATCGGTGCCGGCACCGGCTTCGTCACCGCCTGTCTGCGCGGTATGGCCGCTGCGGTGCGCTCGCTTGAGCTGTATCCACAGCTTGCCGCGAGCGCGCGTGCAAACCTTGCGGCGCTCGGGGTGCGCGACACCGAGGTCACGGACGCGGACGCGCTGCGCTTCGAGAGCGGGGCACGCTATGACGTGATCGCTGTCACCGCCTCGCTGCCGCGGTACGATGCGCGTTTCGAGCGCATGCTGAACGTGGGTGGACGCCTGTTCATCGTGGTCGGTGAGGCGCCCGTCATGGAAGCGCGGCTGGTGC
>DATHLO010000038.1:0-2675 GCA_035488075.1 Steroidobacteraceae bacterium
CGTTGCTGCACCGCGCGCTGCCGCACCTTGACGAGCGCACGCTCACGCGCCGCTGGCGCTTGGCCGCGGATCTGGCACAGCATGCACTCGCCAATGCTCTGGAAGGACAGCCCGGGTCCTTGGCCGGCAGCGCGCCCAAGCGGGCACAGTTTGAGCAGTTCCTGCGCGAACTCATCGCCTTCATCAGCGGTGGTCTGCGCGCCGCGGAGCACTGAGGCACCGAGCCAGAGCCCTAGCGCGGCGCGTGCCCGGCGCGCAGTTGCGCGCTGAGCTGTTCGGCAGCCGTATACGGATCGAGGCGGCGCGCGCGCACTTGACTCAGCAGCTCAGCCCCCGGGCCGTACAGCAGGTCCGCCATGAGTGCTGCGCGGGCGAGCGCGAGAAACTGCTGTTCACTGCGCCGCCCGCACTGGCGCGCGAATTCGCCGCTGTCCTCAAGATAGCGACGATGCTCATCAAGGGCCGCCACGATCGCGCCGGCGCCCTCGTTGCGCGTAGCCACGGCCGGCAGGAGGCGCGCTGCCCAGCCGCCCGCCACGCGGCCGTCGCCACGCAGGTGCAAGAGCAGCTCAAGGTGCCGCCAGGTCTGCTCGAAGCCCTCCCGGTCGGCCTTGTTGAGGACGAGAATCTCGCCCGCTTCCAGCAGGCCCGCCTTCAGGGCCTGTACCTCATCGCCCAGTCCCGGAACGCACACGATGATCGTCGAGTGCGCCAGCGCCACGATGTCGATCTCCTCCTGGCCCACGCCCACGGTTTCGACAATCACGACCTCGTACCCCATGGCATCCATGACGAGCGCTGCGTCGTAGGTGGCGCGCGATAGTCCACCGCTCTCCCCGCGCGTGCCCATGGAGCGGATGAAGACACCCTCATCGAGCGCATGGCGGCTCATGCGCACACGATCCCCGAGAATGGCGCCGCCGGTGAAGGGACTGGTCGGGTCGATCGCGAGCACGCCCACGCGGCGGCCGCGCCGGCGCTCTTCGGCGATGATCCCATCGACAAGCGTGGACTTGCCTGCCCCGGGCGGTCCGGTGACACCGATGATATGGGCGCGCCCGCTCGCCGCGACTATGCGCCGCAGCACCTCGCCGGCTCGCGGATCACGGTCCTCAAGCCAGCGTATGGCACGCGCGCCGGCTGCCACGTTGCCCGCCAGTAGCTGCGCGGCCACGTCCATCACTCGCGCGCTGCCTCCGCCGCGAGTCGCGCGTTCCACCAGTCCTGAAGATACTGCACGATCTCGGCGGTCGCGGCGCCCATGGTGAAGATGCGCGCGTAACCGGCCTGCTGCAGCAGCGGCACATCCTCCTCGGGAATGACGCCCCCGGCCACGAGCAGTTTATCCGCCGCCCCCTGCTCGCGCAGCAGGCGCGCCAGGCGCGGGAGGCTGCGGGTGTGACCTGCGGAAAGACTGGAGATGCCGACGACGTCCACGTCCTCCTGAATCGCAGCGCTCGCGACGGCTTCGGGCGTCTGTTTCAGACCGGTGAAGATCACCTCCATGCCCGCCTCACGCAGCGCGTGCGCCACCACGGTGATACCGACCGTGTGCGTGTCCATTCCGAGCTTGGCGAGAAGGATGCGCAGCGGGCGCGCAGGCACTGTCGGCATGGGTTTCACACGCCCGTGAGCTGACTGTCCGGCGTGTGCACCCCGAAGACATCACGCAGCGCGTCACATACTTCCCCGTGGGTGGCGTAGACCTTGACCGCCGCCAGACACGGCGGCACGAGATTGCTGCCGGCGCGTGCGGCTTGGCGTACGGCATCGAGTGCGGCGGCCACGGCGCTGTTGTCGCGGCGCGCCCGCAGCGCGCGCAGCCGGGCCACCTGCTCCTCCTCCATCGTGTTGGCGGCGTGGAAGATCTCGATCTGGCGCTTCTCCCCCGGCTGGACCAGGTGATTCACACCCACCCATTTGCGCCGTCCCGTTTCGATATCCTGGTTGCGCTCGTACTGCTCGCGCCCGAGCGTGCGCTGGAAGTAGCCGCTCTCGATGGCGCGCAACGCTCCACCCATCTGGGCGATCTTGTCGATCTCCGCGCGCGCCGCGCTCTCGATCTGCTTCGTCAGCGCCTCGACATAGTACGATCCGGCCAGCGGGTCGATGGTGTCGGCCACCCCGGTCTCGTGCGCGACGATGTGTTGCAGGGCGGCGCCCACGCGGATGGCCTCCTCGGCCGGCAGTGCGTGGGCTTCATCGTGCAGCGGCGTCGTCATGCTCTCGCCGGCGCCGCCGAGCGCGCAGGCCGTCGCCATGATCGCGAGCCGTCCGATGTTGTTGAGCGGCTGCTGCAGGGTCAGGGCAATCGTGGTCGGCGAGGTCATCATGCGGATCTTCAGCGCCTCGGGGCGGCGCGCGCCGTAGCGCTCCTTCATGAGCTGCGCCCAGATCTTGCGGTACGCCCGCAGCTTGCAGATGCCCTCGAAGAAATCCATATCGACATTGATGACGAAGTGAAAATACGGCGCCACGGTGTCGATACCGAGCCCGCGCTCGAGCGTCGCATCGATATACGCCATGGCGATCGCCATGGAAAAGGCGATCTCCTGCACCGGGTTCGCCTTGGCCGGTTGCAGCTGCGCACTGATGATGGAGATGGGCGCCCAGTTCAGGTGGTTGCGAATGATGTACTCGATACAGTCGGTGGCGATGCGCAGGCCGTGCACGGG
>DATHLO010000039.1:0-7604 GCA_035488075.1 Steroidobacteraceae bacterium
GGAATTGTTGAACTGGTAATCGAATCCCACTGCGCCGAAGTTAGTCTCGAGCTCCTTGTCCGTGTTGGCGCTGGCGGGTGCCGAGTGCGAACCGACCCAGTTCTGGTTCTGATCCATGTAGTCGTCTTCGAGATACACCACGCCACCGGGGCCGGTTGGAAGCATGGTGGCAGTGCCGACATCAAATACGCCGCAGCCACACGCACAGGCGAAACCCGCGGTCGGCCCGCATAAGAGTGTCACGGCCATGGCCAGGCGTCCGAGATCCGCTGTCCGTGGCGCGCCGGCAAGCGTAGCGCTGCGGGCGCGCTCGAATGAAACCACCACCTGATTTCTCTCCAAATCCGTCCCGGAAACACGGCCCACGGTCCCGTGGCGAAGTCGCTGGGGGACCGCTATCCGTACGTCAGACCAAAATCAGGCGAGCGGTGGCGGACCGCGCGGTGCGGTATAGCGTGCGGGTGCTGCGGTGCGCAGGAGGGACTGTGCGAGGGGTGGCGCCGGGCGCTGCGGCAGCCAGCGCGCATCTGCGACGTCGATCGTGGCCGCGAGCGGCGCAGCACCGGCACTCATCGCGAACGGACAAGGCGTGTGCGTCGCCGGGGCTCCCTGACCGGGGTGATGCGCATGATGCGCGATGCCGTCGCACAGCATCACACCGGCTGAGCCGTGCACAACGCCGGGCATGAAACCGATTGGAATCAGGCCCCGGCACAGGGCGGCGATAAGCGTGATCGCGACAATGGCCTGCCGCATTCGTCGGCGACGCGACACTCTCAGATGATCGGCCATGGGCATAATGTGCGACATGGTCCCCGCATTAGCAAATGAGCGTGTGTCGGGCAGCCGGTTCAGACTCGGCGGCCGCATGATTTTGGCAGGAGCTCGGGCGATGAAACGCAAGTTGTCGGTATGCGCGCTGTGCAGCGCGCTGCTCGTGGCGCTGTGCAGTACGTCAGTACGGGCCGCCACTGCGGCCGCGGTCGGCCAGCCCGCACCGGCGCTGGTGGTAGCGCAGCTGGATGGGCGCGAGTTTGACCTGGCTGCGCAGCATGGCAAGGTCGTGATCGTGAACTACTGGGCGAGTTGGTGCTCGCCGTGTCGCGCGGAGATGCCAGTGCTCGATGCCTTTTACAAGCGCTATCACTCGCGCGGTGTGGTGTTGCTCGGTGTGAGTGTCGATGACCCGCACGAGCGCCCGGCGGTCATCGCGATCATGCAGAAGTTCAGCTACCCTGCAGCGCTCGGCGCGAGCGCCAGGCTGAATGGCTTCGGTCCGGCGCTGGCGGTGCCGATGACCTGGGTCATCGATTCCCAAGGCGTGGTGCGCGCGCGCTTGGTGTCGGGCACGGCGGTCACCGAGCAGTCGCTGTCCCGGGCGGTGTTGCCGCTGTTGCCACACTGAGCACGCTGGGCGGGAACGGCTGGCGCTCGGGTATACTGGCCTGCCGAATCACACGATTCCGCTGCTATGTCCAAAGTCCTGCCGCTGCCCGGAAAACCCGCTCCCGCCGGTTCGGGACCCTCGTTGAGCCCGGTGGGGGAGATGCTCGCGGAGCTGCGCGCCGGGCGCATGGTCATCGTCATGGACGACGAGGATCGCGAGAATGAGGGCGACCTTATCATGGCCGCCGAGCAGGCCACCGCCGAGGCCGTGGCGTTCATGATCCGCCACACGAGCGGCATCATCTGCGTGCCGATGGAGGAGGAGGCGCTCGCGCGCCTGGACCTGCCGCAGATGGTCCCGGTCAACAACGAGTCGCACCGTACCGCCTTTACCGTGTCCGTGGATCTGCGCGCGGGCACGACGACCGGCGTCTCATCGGCCGATCGCGCCGCCACCATTCGTGCGCTCGCCGCTGCCGATTCGCAGCCCGCCGACTTCGCGCGCCCCGGACACATCTTCCCGCTCAAGGCGCGGCGCGGCGGGGTGCTGGTGCGCGCCGGGCATACCGAGGCGGCCGTGGACCTGTGCCGGCTCGCGGGCCTTAAACCGGCGGGCGTGCTGTGCGAGGTCATGAACGATGACGGCAGCATGGCGCGTCGGCCGCAGCTACAGGAGTTTGCGCGCCGCCACACGCTGAAGGTCGGCACGATCGCGGATCTCATCCGCCACCGCCTGCGCAACGAGCGCTCGGTGGAGCGGCTCTCCGAGCAGAGCGTCCAAACTGACCTGGGAGAGTTTCGCCTCTATGCCTACCAGGACTGCGTGAGTCTTGAGGTACACGTGGCGCTCGCGCACGGCCGGCTGGACGTAACACCGGCACCGCTGGTGCGCGTGCATCTGGCGGATACGCTGCGCGATCTGCTCGGCCTGCAGGGCGCGGCGCGCACTTGGACGCTGCGCGCGGCGATGCAAAGGATCGTCGAGGCGGGCAGCGGCGTCATCGTCGTGCTGCGCCAGCAGGAATCTGCGCGCGAGCTCGCCGAGGCGGTCCGTTCCTTCGCGGCCGCCGCCACGCCGCCGCGCGGTGCGCCGGAAGCGGCGACGGAAGGCGGCGGGGCGGTGCTGCGTACCTTTGGCGTAGGTGCGCAAATCCTCAAGGATCTGGGTGTGCGGCGCATGCGCGTGCTCTCGGCGCCGAAGCAGATGCACGGTATCTCCGCGTTCGGTCTGGAGATCGAGGGATATGTCGGGGAAGAGGGGTGAGCTCGGCCGAGCTCAGCGAGAGTGAGGCAAGTGCCCGCGGCCGCAGCGTTGCGATAGTTGCGGCCCGCTTCAACGATCTCATCGTTAGCAGCCTGTTGAAAGGCGCGCGCGCAGCCTGGCTTGCGCGCGGCGGCGCCAGTGAAGGGCTGCTCGTCGCGCGCGTGCCGGGCGCCTTCGACCTGCCGGTGGTGGCGCGCCGCCTCGCCAGCAGCGGTCGCTATGAGGCCATCGTGGCGCTCGGCTGCGTGATCCGCGGTGACACGCCGCACTTTGACTATGTGGCCGGCGAGTGCGCCCGCGGCCTGCAACTCGCGAGCCTGGAAACCGGCGTACCCATCATCTTCGGGGTACTCACCGTCGAGACCCTCGAGCAGGCCCTCGAGCGCGCCGCCACCTCCGCCGGCAACAAGGGCGGCGAAGCCATGGAGTGCGCCCTCGAGATGGCCGCGCTGATGGCGCGCCTGTGAGAGAGGCACGATGAGCTCGGCGAGCAGCCGCGCCTTAAGCGGCACGCGCAGCGTGGCGCGCAAACTGGCCCTGCAGGCGCTCTACCGGTGGCAGCTGAACGCGGCGCCCTGGCAGGACCTGGTGCAGGAGTTCGGCGACGCGGAGGACATGCCGCGCGCCGACCGGGAGTACTTTCGCACCCTGATCGAGGGTGTCTGGCACGCGCGCGCGGATCTGGACACGCGTCTGGCAGCACTCGCAGACCGCGAGCCACACCTGCTCGACCCCATCGAGCACGCCGTACTGCTGCTGGGTCTGTATGAACTTAGCGCGCAGCCGCAGGTGCCTTACCGCGTCGCCATCAACGAGGCGGTGAGTCTGGCGAAGCGCTTTGGTGCCACCGACGGGTATAAGTTCGTGAACGCGGTGCTGGATCGCGCGGCGCGCGAACTGCGGCCGCACGAGCACTAAGTAACGCAAGGCTCAACGCATGGCGCTGACCGAGACTTCCCTCATCGAGCGCTACTTCCGGGCCGCCGGCGCGCAGCGCTCCGACGTCACCTTAGGGATCGGCGATGACGCCGCCATCCTCAGCGTGCCGCCGGGCAGCGCCCTGGTCGCGACCACGGACACCTTGGTTGCCGGCGTGCACTTTCCCCACGGTTCCCCCGCCGCATCCATCGGTCACCGCGCGCTGGCGGTCAACTTGAGCGATCTGGCCGCGATGGGCGCGCGCCCCGCCTGGGCACTGCTTGCCCTGACGTTGCCGGAAGCGCAGGAAGCGTGGCTGCAGGAGTTTTCCTCGGGTCTTGGGGCCCTCGCGCAGGAGTACCGCGTGGCGCTGGTCGGCGGGGACACCACCCGCGGACCGTTGTGCGTGACCGTGCAGCTGCTGGGCCTCGTGCCAGCCGACGCAGCGCTGCAGCGTGGTGGCGCGCGCGCCGGGGATGCGCTGTTCGTCTCCGGCACGCCGGGGGATGCGGCCGCAGGTCTTGCCATAGAGCAGCGCCGCCTCGAGGCCCCGCGCGCGGCGGGCGAGTATCTGCGCGAGCGCTTCCTGCTGCCGAGCCCGCGGGTGGCCCTCGGGGAGCGGCTGCGCGAATACGCCAGCGCCTGCATCGATGTGTCCGATGGTTTGTTGGGCGATGCCGGCAAGCTCGCCCAGGCAAGCGGCGTCGCCGTGGACGTGCTCTTCGAGGCGCTGCCGGTCTCGGAAGCGCTACGTGCAACCCTCGGCGATGAGAGTGCACGACGGCTGGCGCTCAGTGGCGGCGATGACTACGAGCTGTGCTTCACGGTGCCCGCCGCCAACATCACGCAGCTGCACGCACAGCTGCCGCCCGCGCAGTGGGGCTACGCGCGCATCGGCTCAGTGCGCGCGGGCGACGGCGCGCACGTGCTGCGCGACGGTACTGTGATGGAGTTCTCGCATTCCGGTTATCAGCATTTCAGCTGAACGTCGCTGAGCTGCCGCCGCCGCGTGCCGCTGTCACCCGCCGGGACGCGTGAGGGGTGCATCACAGTAGGGCATCGGTGCGAGACCGTATCCTGACGCGCCGTTTCGTCTTACGCGCGCCATGACATTATCGGCTAAAACATCGGTTCCCGCCGCAAAGCCCGTGGCACGCATGCCGGACAAGATCGGCAAGTACACGGTCATCCGTGAAGTGGGCCGCGGCAGCACCGGGGTCGTCTACCTCTCGCACGACGCCTACTACGGCCGCGACGTCGCCATTAAGGTGTACAACATGGACACCGGCGGCGACGAGGAGCGCGCGCGCATCGCCCGCAAGATGTTCCTCTCCGAGGCGCACCTCGTCGGCATGCTGCAGCACCCGCACATCCTGCCGATCTACGACGCCGGCGAAGAGAGCGGCCACTGCTACATCGTCACCGAGCATGTGCACGGCGCGCGTACGCTCGCGGCCTATTGCCGCCCCGACAACCTGTTGCGCATCGACGATACCGTCGAGATTATGTTCAAGTGCGCCAAGGCGCTCAACTACGCCCACTCGCGCGGCGTCATCCACCGCGACATCAAGCCCTCCAACATCATGCTCACGCAGGACAGCGACGTGCGCATCATCGACTTCGGCATCGCACTGGTGTCGGACTCGGACATCTCGCGCATCGAGGGCATCGCCGGCAGCCCCTCGTACATGTCGCCCGAGCAGGTGCAGAGCTTCGAACTCACCAACCGCTCGGATCTGTATTCGCTCGGCGCGGTGATGTACGAGCTGCTCACCGGCTCGCGCCCGTTTCGGGCAGGCAACCTGCAGAAGCTGCTGCACCAGATCGTGTACGCGACCCCGCCGCCGATCCATACCCTGCGCAAGGATGTGCCCGAGGAGCTCGAGACCGTTGTGGCGCAGGCGATGCAGAAGGATCCGGAAAAGCGCTGCAAGAGCGGCCTGGACTTTGCCGCCGAGCTGACGCGCGTGCATCAACGGCTGCGCGAGGCGAACTCACGTATCGACCGCCAGGAGCAGTTCGGTGTGCTGCGGCGGCTCAAGTTCTTCCACGAGTTCTCGCACGCCGAGATCTGGGAAGTACTGCGCGCGAGCAGCTGGCAGGACTATGCGGCGGGCGAGGAGATCGTCAAGGAAGGCGAGATGGACGATCGCTTCTATATCCTGGTGACCGGCGGCTGCGTGGTGGAGCGCCACGGCAAGAGCATCGGCGCGCTCGGCACCGGGGACTGTTTCGGCGAGGCGAGTTACGTGCCGGGCGCCAAGCGCACGGCCACCATCCGCGCCGGTGGCGAAGTCACGGTGCTCAAGGTGAGTTCAACCCTGCTCGAGCAGGTCTCGGCCTCCTGCCAGCTGCGCTTCAATCGAGTATTCCTCAGCGCCCTCATCGCCCGCCTGCAAAGCGCCGAGCGCGCCCCGCTTCCCGCCTCTTAGGCGGCGCGTCCCCACGGCGCGCTTGCGCGCCGAGGGCAGCGCCTCCTACTCTCTCGTGCCGTGCACGTGCTGCTCATCGAGGATGACACTGAAGCCGCGCGCTTTCTCGTGAAGGGACTGCGTGAGAGCGGCTACACCGTCGAGCATGCCGCGGACGGCCGCGCCGGGCTTACGCAGACGACCAGCGGGCAGTTCGACCTCGTCATCACTGACCGGATGCTGCCCCACGTGGATGGCCTGACGGTCATCGAGGCGATGCGCGCTAAGGGGATCGCCACCCCCGTGCTGGTGCTCTCAGCCCTCGGCGGCGTGGACGATCGCGTACGCGGCCTCAAGGCCGGCGGCGACGACTACCTCACCAAACCGTTCGCGTTTGCGGAGCTTCTGGCACGGATCGAGGCATTGTTGCGGCGGCATCCGAGCGCCCCGCACAGCACGCGTCTTAAGGTCGAGGACCTCGAGTTTGACCTGATCGCGCGGCGCGTCACGCGTGCCGGTCGCGAGCTGGATCTCACCGCCCGCGAACTGAAGCTGCTCGAATACCTCATGCGCCGCGCCGGCCAGGTGGTGACGCGCACCATGCTGCTCGAGGGGGTCTGGGACCTGCATTTTGATCCGCAGAGCAATCTCATCGACGTGCACATCAGCCGCCTGCGCCAGGCGATTGACCGCGGCACCGACCAGCCGCTGATTCACACCGTGCGTGGCACCGGCTACGTCCTGCGCAGCGAAGCCTAGGCGCCGTGCGGCCGGATCTGTTCAACACCACAGCCTTCCGCCTGTCGGTGGGCTACACACTGCTCGTGATGCTCGCCGTCAGCGTGACCCTCGGCAGTGCCTACCTGCTCACCGAGAGCCTGATTACCGATGAGGTTGATCTCATCATCGATACGGAACTGCAGAGCCTCGAGGAGAAGTTCGCGCGCAGCGGCGTGCCCGGGGTCACCGATGAGATCAATCTGCGCATCGACAGCTGGGGGCGCATCGGCGCGGTCTATATGCTCGCGGATGCCAACTTCGAGCGCATCGCCGGTAACGTGACCGACTGGCCCTTCGATGGCATGCCGAGTGAGCGCTGGCCCGAATTTGAGATCGGCACCATCGAGCCGGGGCGGCGCGCCGTGCACCCGGTGCGTGCCGCGGTGCGCACGCTGCCGGGCGGGGACCTCCTGTTGGTCGGCACCGACATCTCCCAGGGACGCCGCTTCGCGGACAAGTTCCGCTTTGCGACGCTCTGGGGCATCGGGCTCTCGACGCTGGCGGCGGCGCTCGCCGGGTTCTGGTTCAGCCACCGCCTGGCGCGGCGCGTCGGGCAAGTCGCCGACACCTGCCAGCGCATCATGGCCGGGGAGGCGGGCCGACGGCTGCCACTCGCCGGCACGCGCGACGAGTTTGATTCGCTCGCGGTCTCGGTCAATCGCGTGCTCGATCGTCTCGAGGAGCAGGCGCGCACGTTGCGCGCAACCTTCGACAGCGCCGCCCACGATCTGCGTGCGCCGCTGCACCGCCTGCGCACGCGCATGGATGCGCTGCTCATGCGTACGCCGCCGCTCGAGCCGGCCGTTTACGAGTCGGTGGACGCAGCGCTGCGCGAGGTCGAGCAC
>DATHLO010000040.1:0-7836 GCA_035488075.1 Steroidobacteraceae bacterium
TGTACTACGGGCGCTGGGACTACAAGTACGAGAGCGCGGCGCGCCAGGGAGCGGCGGGCGCGATCATCATCCACACCACCGCCTCCGCAGGCTACCCGTGGCAGGTCGTGCAGAGCTCCTGGGGGGGCGAGCAGTTCGAGCTGCCTGCCGGCAAGGAGGCGCGCGTGAGCTTAAAGGCCTGGACCCCCGAGGATGCCGCGCGCCGCCTCGTCAAGGCAGGCGGCCAGGACCTGGATAAGCTCATCCAGGCGGCGCACTCGCGCGACTTCAAGCCGGTGCCGCTCAGCGTCACGGCCTCGATCGCCTTCACCAACACGCTCTCGCGCGTGAAGACCGCCAACGTCGGTGGCGTGCTGCCGGGCAATGATCCGAAGCTCGCCCCCGAGGTGCTGATCTACAGCGCGCACCACGATCACTTCGGCATCGGCGAGCCGGACAAGAGCGGCGATCGCATCTATCACGGAGCGGTTGACAACGCCTCCGGCTGCGCCCAGGTGCTCGCCATCGCGCGCACCTTTGCCATGCTGCCGCAGCGCCCGCGCCGCTCGGTGATGGCGCTGTTCGTCGCCGGCGAGGAGCGCGGCCTGCTCGGCTCGCAGTACTACGCCGAGCATCCCTCGTTCGCCCCCGGACGCATCGCCGCAGACATCAACGTCGATGGCGGCAACATCTTCGGGCGCACGCGCGATGCGGTGCTGGTGAGCCTGGGCAAGTCCTCGCTCGATCAGATCGCCGCCCGCGTGGCCCGATCCCAGGGCCGCACGCTCGTGGGCGACCAGTACCCGGATCGCGGCTACTACTACCGCTCCGACCAGTTCTCCTTTGCGAAGATCGGCGTGCCGGCGCTGTACTTCGCCGACGGCACGGACGTCATCGGCCGCCCCGCCGGCTGGGGCAAGCAGCAGCATGATGAGTGGGAGCTGAAGAAGTACCATCAGCCGAGCGACAAGCTCGATGACAGCTGGAATTTCGACGGCATGATCGAGGATGCGCAGCTGGCCCTGCTCGCCGGCTGGCTCATCGCCGAGGCGCCGGCCATGCCGGTGTGGAAGGCGGGCGATGAGTTCGAGGCGGCGCGCAAGCGCGCGCTCGCCGAGCTTGGCACCCACCAGGACTAAAGGCAGGGCACGCATGTTCGAGGGCCTGGAACTCATCACCGCGGATACGATCCTCGGCCTGATGGCGGCGTTCCGCGCCGATCCGGATCCGCGCAAGATCGACCTCGGCGTCGGCGTCTACCGCGACGATCACGGCGACACGCCGGTGCTCGAGGCGGTGCGGCGCGCCGAAGGCGCGCTCCTCGGGGAGCAGACCACCAAGACCTACGTGGGACCGGCGGGGAACCTCGGCTTTAACGCCGAGATGGAGCGGCTGGTCTTCGGCGCCGCTCACCCGGCGCTCGAGGACGGGCGGCTGCGCAGCGTGCAGACCCCGGGCGGCTGCGGCGCGCTGCGCCTCGGGGCGGAGCTCATCCGCCTCGCCGCCCCGGATACGGTGGTGCACGTGAGCACGCCCACCTGGGCGAATCATCAGCCGCTGCTCGCCGGCAGCGGCCTGAAGCTCGAACACTATCCGTACTTCGATGCCGCCACCGGCGGGGTGCAGTTCGGCGCCATGATGGCGAGGCTCGAGCGGCTGCCGGCGCGCGCGGTGGTGCTGCTGCACGGCTCCTGTCACAACCCCACGGGGGCGGATCTGGCGCCGGATGAGTGGCGGGCGGTGCTGGAGCTCATCAAGCGCCGCCGGCTGCTGCCCTTCATTGATCAGGCCTACCAGGGCCTGGGCGAAGGCCTGGAGGCGGACAGCTTCGCCCTGCGACTGTTTGCCGCCGAGCTCCCCGAGTTAGTCTGCGCCGTGTCGTGCTCGAAGAACTTCGGGCTCTACCGCGAGCGCACCGGCGCGCTGCACGTCATCAACGACAGTGCCAGGTCCGCCGATGCGACCTTGAGCCAGCTGGTGAAGCGCGCGCGCGGGCTCTGGTCGATGCCGCCGGACCACGGCGCGGAGATCGTGCGGCGCATTCTCACCGAAGGCGCGCTGCGCGAGGCGTGGGAGCAGGAGGTCGGCGCCATGCGCAAGCGCATCCAGAATCTGCGCCGCGAGGTCGTCGCGCAGCTGCGCGCGCACTGCCCGCAGCGCGACTTCTCCTTCATCACCCGGCAGCGCGGCATGTTCTCCTTCTTCGGCATCAGCCCCGAGCAGGTGCAGGCGCTGCGCACGCAGCACCACATCTACATGACCAGCGACAGCCGCATGAATATCGCCGGCCTGCGCAAGGAGAACCTCGAGTACTTCGCGCGTGCCACCGCGCAGGTGCTCGGCTCTTAAGCACTCTCCGGCACGATGATGCGGTGGGTCGACTTCACCTCCTCCATCACGAAGTAGGTGTGCGTCTGCTGCACGCCGCGTACCGAGGCGATGCGATCGCCGAGGAAGCGCCGGTAGCTCTCCATGTCGGTGACGCGCACCTTCAGGAGGTAATCGAAGCCCCCGGCCACCATGTGGCACTCCATGACCTCATCGTGCGCGAGCATCACCTGCTTGAAACGCTCGAAGGCATCGGGGGTCGTGCGATCGAGCGACACCTCGACGTAGGCGAGGAGCCCGAGACCGAGCTGCGCCGGGTTCAGCCGCGCGAAATACCCCTCGATGTAGCCGGAGGCCTCCAGGCGCCGCACGCGCTCGAGCGTCGGCGTCACCGTGAGATGCACCTCGCGCGCCAGCTGCGCCACCGCCGCGCGCCCGTCCGCCTGCAGCCGCACCAGGAGCTTGCGATCGATGCGGTCGAGGCCGCGCTCGTGCGCGGGCGCGGGGTCGGCCGGGGTTTTGGCGGTCATGGCAGTCGATTCAACTACTAAAATGGCAAAAACGGATAAATATTCTCTAGGATCGACATTATCATAAGGGTAATTAACTACCCAACCCGGGATTCACATGCCCCCACCCCACACCGCGCCCGCAGGCGCGGCCGATGCGCTGCTCGCGCTGCGCGAGCGGCTGCGCGCGGCGACGCTCCGCCCCGAGAGCGATGCCTCGGATGAGATGCTCGAGGAGCTCGAGCCGACGCAGGCGCCGCTGAAGTTGGCGCAGGCGCGCGCGGCGCGCTGGGTCGAGGCGGCGCGTGCGGATGAGCGCGCCCGACCGCTCATCGAGCAGATGCTCGAGCAGTTTCCCCTGGACAGCGCCCAGGGCAAGGCGCTCATGGGACTCGCCGAGGCGCTGCTGCGTACCCCGGATCCGAAGCGCGCCGACCAGCTGATCGCCGAGCGTCTCGCCACGGTGCGCGCGGCGGGGGTGCCGGGCAACACGGCGCTGCTGCTGCGCACCGGCTTCGTACTCCTCGGCGCCGCCGGGCGGCTGCTGCCGGATGTCATGGCACAGCTGTCCGGGGAGTTCACCCCGGCCAGCCTCGCGGCGCCGCTCGTGGCGCCGATCGTGCGCGCGGCGATGCGCCAGTCGATGCAGATGATGGCGCGCGCCTTCATCGTTGGGGACTCGATCGAAGCGGCCGTCGCGCGCGGGCGCTCGGAGCCGGCGCTGGCGCTGTGCTCGTTCGACATGCTCGGGGAGGGGGCGCGCACGGAGGCCGACGCGGAGCGCTACTTCGCCTCCTATGCGCACGCGATCGAGGTCCTGTCGCACCAGGCGCCCGGCGCCACGCACGCGCGCTCGGGCATCTCGGTCAAACTCTCAGCGCTCGAACCGCGCTACTCCCTCATGCAGAGCGCGCGCGTCAACAGCGAGCTTGCCCCGCGCATGCTGCAGCTGGCGCGCATGGCGGCGCGCGCCGGCATCGGCTTCACCATCGATGCGGAAGAGGCCGACCGCCTCGACCTCTCGCTCGATATCGTCGAGACGCTCGCGCGCGACCCAACCACCCGCGACTGGGACGGACTCGGACTCGCCGTGCAGGCCTACGGGCGGCGCGCGCCGCGGCTGCTCGAATGGGTGGCGGCGCTCGCGCGCGCGAACGGGCGGCGCCTGAGCGTGCGCCTGGTGAAGGGTGCCTACTGGGACAGCGAGATCAAGCGCGCCCAGGAGCGCGGACTTGCGAGCTTCCCCGTGTACACCTCCAAGGATGCGACCGATGCCAGTTACCTGCAGTGCGTGCAGGTGCTGTTCGCGGCGCGCGAGGTGCTCTATCCGCAGTTCGCCACACACAACGCCTACACCGTCGCGGCCGTGCTGGCGCTCGCCCCCGCAGGATCCGCCTACGAGTTCCAGCGCCTGCACGGCATGGGTGAAGCGCTCTACGCGGCCGCGCAGGCCGAGATCACCCACCTGCCCCCGGTGCGCGTCTATGCGCCGGTGGGTACGCACGAGGAGCTCTTGCCGTATCTGGTGCGTCGGCTGCTCGAGAACGGGGCCAACAGCTCCTTCGTACACCAGTTTCTCAACCCCGACACGCCGGTCGCGGAGGTCGTGCGCGACCCGCTCACCTCCTTGAGCGCGCCCCTCTCGGCCGCGCCGCGCATCCGCGAGCCCTACGCGCTCTACGGTGCCGAACGGGCCAACTCCGCGGGCGAAGACTTCGGCGATCCGGACGTGCTTACGGGCCTGCAGACGCAGGTCGGGGAGTACGCCGCGCGCCCTTACCGCGGTGGCCCGATCCTCAGCGGCGAGTCGGTCAGTGGCGCGGATCAGCCGGTGAGCTCCCCGGCCGATACACGCGTGATCGTCGGCTACACGCGCGATGCGACGGCCGCCGAGATCCGCCGCGCCCTGCAGGCGGCGGCGGACGCGCAGCCGGCCTGGGAGGCGACGCCGGCGAGTGAGCGGGCCGCGTGCCTCGAGCGGGCCGCGGATGCACTTGAGGCGCGACGCGGGGAGTTTCTGAGCCTCCTCGTGCGCGAGGCGGGCAAGACGCTGCCGGATGCGGTCGCCGAGATCCGCGAGGCGGTCGACTTCTGCCGCTACTACGCCGCGCGCGGGCGGGAGCTTTTTGGTGCACCGCTTCTGCTGCCGGGGCCGACCGGGGAGCGCAACACGCTCTCGCTGCACGGGCGCGGCGTGTTCGTGTGCATCAGCCCCTGGAACTTCCCGCTCGCCATCTTCACCGGGCAGATCACCGCAGCGCTCGCCGCCGGCAACAGCGTGGTCGCCAAACCCGCGCCCGCCACGCCCCTGGTCGCGCACGCCATGACGCGTCTGCTGCACGCGGCGGGCGTGCCCGCGGCGGCCCTGCAGCTGACGCCCGCCGACGGTCCGCCCTTCGGCGAGGTCGCCCTCACGCACCCGGCGCTCGCCGGGGTCGCCTTCACCGGCTCCACGGCCACGGCGAGCGCCATCAACCGCACCCTCGCCCAGCGCGACGGGGCGATCGTGCCGCTGATCGCCGAAACCGGTGGCGTGAACGCGATGGTGGTCGATGCCACCGCACTGCCCGAGCAGGTGGTGGACGATGTGATCACGTCGGCGTTCACGAGCGCCGGGCAGCGCTGCTCGGCGCTGCGCGTGCTGTACCTGCAGGAGGAAATCGCCGAGCGCACCATCGAGATGCTGATCGGCGCGATGCGCTGTCTTGTGATCGGCGATCCGGCGCTCGTCGCGACCGACGTGGGTCCGGTCATCTCGGCCGCGGCACGCGCGCGCCTCGAGCGGCACGCCGCGCGCATGCGCGCCGAGGCGCAGCTCCTGTACGCCTGCGAGTTGCCACCCGGGCTCGAGCACGGCTACTTCTTTGCACCGCAGCTGTTTGAACTCTCCCGCCTCGATCAGCTCGGGAGCGAGGAGTTCGGGCCGATCCTGCACGTGGCGCGCTACCCAAGCGGCGAGCTGCCGGCGGTGCTCGATGCCATCCGCCGCACGGGCTTCGGGCTCACACTCGGCGTGCACAGCCGTCTTGAGAGCGTGGCGCAACACGCGTTCCGTTCGGTCCCGGTCGGCAACACCTACGTCAACCGCAACATGATCGGCGCGGTGGTCGGCGTGCAGCCCTTTGGCGGCCAGGGACTTTCGGGCACCGGCCCTAAGGCGGGCGGTCCACACTACCTCTTGCGCTTCGCAACCGAGCGCACGCTCACGGTCAACACCGCCGCCATCGGCGGCAACGTGGAGCTGCTCGCCGAGTAGCGCTGCGGCCGCGGCCAAGGTGGCGAGTGTGTCGGGCTGGTTCATAATGTCGCCGCGCAGGCGATGCGCAACGGTCAGAGGCTGAGCGTGCCGGCACAGAGCGACAAGGCAGTGGAGCAGTGCGACGTCGTCGTCATCGGCGGTGGCCCGGGCGGCAGCACCGCCGCGGCGCTCCTGGCCAAACGCGGCTATCAGGTCATTGCGCTGGAGAAGCAGCACCACCCGCGCTTCCATATCGGCGAGTCGCTGCTGCCGATGAATCTGCCGGTATTCGAGCGCCTCGGCGTGCACGAGAAGGTGCGCGCCCTCGGGGTCTTCAAGGGCGGTGCGGACTTCGAGGCGCCCAACGAGCACGGCTTCCACACCTACGCCTTCGGCCATGCCCTCGGCGCAAGCCCGACGCACGCCTACCAGGTGTGGCGTCAGGACTTCGATCAGATGCTGTTCGCGCACGCCCGCGAATGCGGCGCCGATGCGCGCGAAGGCCACGAGGTGATCGGCAGTGAACAAAGCGACCCGCGCGCAAGCCTGCTGCAGGTGCGCACCGATGAGGGGCGTACGTACCACATTCAGGCGCGCTACGTCATCGATGCCAGCGGTCGCGACGCCTTTCTCGCCAGTAAGAAGAAACTGCGGCGCAAGAACCCCGAACACCAGAGCGCGGCCATCTTCGGCCACTTTCGCGGCGCGCAAGTGCGCGCCGGCGCAGACGCGGGCAACATCAGCATCTACCGCTTCGCGCACGGGTGGATGTGGATGATCCCGCTGCCGGCGGGCGTCATGAGTGTCGGCGCGGTCTGCTGGCCGGACTATCTGAAACAGCGCAAGGGCCGCACGGTCGAGTTCCTGCTCGAGACGCTTAAGCAAAATCCGGCCCTGTGGCAGCGCCTCAAGGACGCGCAACTGATCGGCAACGAGGTGCGCGTCACCGGCAACTATTCCTATGACGCGACCTGCATGGGCGGCCCGGGGTGGATTCTGGTGGGAGACGCGTTTGCGTTTCTCGATCCGGTGTTCTCCACCGGCGTGTATCTGGCGATGAGTGGCGCGGAGCAGGCGGCCGCGGTCGTCGACGGCGCGTTACGCGAGCCGGCGCGCGAGCGCCAGCTGCTGCGCCGCCTGGAGAAGCGCATGCGCGCCGGCATGGAGCGTTTCTCGTTCTTCATCTATCGCTTCAACGGCCCGGTCATCACCGCGATGTTCCGCAGTCCGCGCAATGTTTTCCAGCTCGAGCAGGGCGTCATCTCCATGCTGGCAGGCGACCTGTTTGATACGCCCCGGGTGCTGTGGCGGCTGAAGCTGTTCAAGTTGTTTTACGCAGCGGTCGGCCTGGGCCAGTGGCGCATCTGGCGCGCCGCACACAGTTATCGGCTGGCCCAGGCGCGCACGCAGTTCAGTGGCGGCACGACACCGCTCGATAAAGCCTAAATTCCGCCCCGGGGCCGCCGGCAGCCAGACACTCCCGACTGCTGCGCCCGCGGCCGCTCTACCTCGATGCGGCGGCGCGGAGTTATGCTCGTATCTGCGGCATGGGGAGGAAATCGAATGAAAGCACCAGTCATTGCTCTGCTCCTGGGCGCGGCTCTCGCCCAAGGCGCGGCTTGGGCGGATCCGCCCAAGCCCCTGCGGGTGGTCGAGTCCGTCATCATCAAGGCCTCGCCCGCGAAGGTGTGGGCGACCATCAGGGACTTCGATGGCCTCAACAAATGGCACCCGGGATTCGCCAGCGATGAGCTCGTGTCCGGCGGCAATGCCCAGGTCGGG
>DATHLO010000041.1:0-7858 GCA_035488075.1 Steroidobacteraceae bacterium
ATGAACGAGCCGCCCGGCAACCGCCTGCGCGTCGCGCTCACCGGCCTCACCATGGCCGAGTATTTCCGTGACGAAGTGCGCGAGGATGGCAACAAGGGTCGCGACGTGCTGTTCTTCGTCGACAACATCTACCGCTACACGCTCGCGGGCACGGAAGTGTCCGCACTCCTCGGGCGCATGCCCTCCGCGGTCGGCTACCAGCCGACGCTCGCCGAGGAGATGGGCGTGCTGCAGGAGCGCATCACCTCCACCAAGAAAGGCTCGATCACCTCCATCCAGGCAGTCTACGTGCCGGCGGACGACCTGACCGATCCCTCACCCGCCACCACCTTCGCGCACCTGGATGCGACCGTGGTGCTGTCGCGCCAGATCGCCTCCCTCGGCATCTATCCGGCGGTGGACCCCCTCGACTCCACCAGCCGCCAGCTGGATCCCCTGGTCGTGGTCGAGGAGCACTACAACACCGCGCGCGGCGTGCAGGCGGTGCTGCAGCGCTACAAGGAGCTGCAGGACATCATCGCGATCCTCGGCATGGATGAGCTGTCCGAGGAGGACAAGCAGACGGTGTATCGCGCGCGCAAGGTGCAGCGCTTCCTGTCGCAGCCCTTCAATGTCGCTAAGGTATTCACCGGGCAGGACGGCAAGATCGTGCCGCTCAAGGACACCATCCGCGGTTTCAGGGGCATCATCAGCGGCGAATTCGACGCACTTCCCGAGCAGGCCTTCTACATGGTCGGCTCGATCGAGGAAGCGGTCGCCAAGGCCAAGACGCTGCAGTAACACGCACCCGGGTAAACAGCCATGGCCGAAGCAGCGACAATCCATGTCGACATCGTGAGCGCGGAGGGGGAGATTTTCTCCGGGGACGCCGCGGTGGTGTTCGCGCCGGCCAAGGAAGGCGACCTCGGCATCTATCCGCGCCACGCGCCGCTGCTCTCGCTGCTCAAGGCCGGCGAGGTGCGGGTGCGGACCCCCGACGGCGAGGAGCATTTCTTCTTCGTCGGCGGCGGGGCCCTGGAAGTGCAGCCGCACAAGGTGACCGTGCTCGCTGATACCGCGCTGCGCGCCAAGGATATCGACGAGGCGGCGGCGCTGGCCGCCAAGCAGCGCGCCGAGGCGGCGCTGCTCGATAAGAGCGACCGCATCAGCATGGCCGAGGCGCAGGCCGAACTCGCCCGCGCCATCGCCCAGCTGAAAGTGCTGCAGCACCTGCGCAAGCTCCGGGGCTGATCCCTCTGGAACCCTCGGCCGCGCCCGTCCCGCCTGCCGTGCCGCCGCCCGCCGCGGCGCCGGGCTTCTTCGCAGGCCTCGCCCGCAATCTGAAGACGGGGCTTGCGCTTCTGGGGCTGCGACGGCGCTGGCCGGCGCAGCTCAGTGTCAGCTTCGATCAGGTGGCGGGGCTGCTCGCGCTGAACCTGCTCCTGTGGGCGCTGCTCGACAAGATGCACGCGCCCGCGCACGCGCCGCTCGCGCTCGACGGGCTCTTTGGCTGGGCGTGCTACCTGCTGCTCGGGCTCGCCGCCTGCGCGCTGGTGGCGCGCGTGCAAAGCCGCAGCGCCGACACGCGCACGCTGCTGGTGGCGGTGCTGGCGGTGGCGCCCTGGGTGCTCCTCGTCTTCTGGCTGGCGAGCGACCTGCCGCTTGCGCGCGCGCGGCCGATTCTCGTGACCGCGGCGGCGCTCCTTTATCTGGGGCTCCTTGTTGTGCGGGTGCTGGGCGCGGCGTTTGGTTTCGCGCGCGCGCGGCCGCTGCTCCTGGCGCTGCTCCTGCTGCTCGCCGCTCCCTGGGTGCTCGCCTCGCTTAACCTCGACACGCGCCTGTGGGCGGTGGACGACAGCAGCGACTCGCAGAGCGACGAGGATTCGGCCCAGGCGGAGGTGCTCTTCTATGATCAGCCGCAGCGTATCGCCGCGGCGGTGCAGCGCGTGCGCGCAAGCCAGCGCGGCCACACCAGCGTGTATTTCGTCGGTTTCGCCGGTGATGGGGATCCGGCGGTCTTTCGCCGCGAAGCGCAGTTCGCGAGCGAGGTATTCGGCGAGCGCTTCGGCTCCGAGGGACGCTCGCTGCTCCTGATCAACGACGTCGAGGACCGTGACTCCTACCCGCTCGCGAGCGTCTCGGGACTGTCTCAGACGCTCAAGGCGCTCAGCGCGCGCATGGACCCGGACAACGACGTGCTCGTGCTGTTTCTCACCTCGCACGGCTCGCAGGATGGACTCGAGGTGCAAAATGGCTCGCTGCCGCTGGCACAGCTGGCGCCCGCGGACCTGCACGAGGCACTGGATACCGCCGGCATCCGCTGGCGACTCATCGTGGTCTCGGCCTGCTACGCGGGCGTGTTTCTCGATGAACTCAAGAGCGACACCACCGCGATCGTGACGGCCGCCGACGCCGATCACACCTCCTTCGGTTGCGAGGAGGATCGCGACCTCACCTGGTTCGGCGAGGCGTTCCTCAAGGACGCCCTGCCCACCAGCAGCTCCCTCGAAGACGCCTTTCGCAAGGCGAGCGCCCTCATCGCTCAGCGCGAGGACGCAGGCCACCAGACCCATTCGAACCCGCAGCTGTTCGTGGGCGAGGCCATGCGGGCGAAGCTCGGGGAGATCGAGGCCGGCCGGCCGGCGAGCGAGCGCCACTCGTTTACCGTCAAGCGGTGAGTACAATCACCGTCCATGCCTAAACGCCCCGCGAACGCCCCGGTGCCCGCTGCGCTTTCGGTCGTGATCCTGGCCGCCGGCGAGGGCAAACGCATGAAGGCGGCGCTGCCGAAGGTGCTGCAGCCGCTCGCGGGCACGCCGTTGCTCAAGCGCGTGATCGACACGGCGCGCGAGCTCTCGCCCGCCGCCATCTGCGTCGTGTACGGGCACGGCGGTGAACGCGTGCGCGAGGCACTCAGGGACGAGCCGGTCATCTGGGTGCCGCAGCGCGAGCGGCTCGGCACCGGGCATGCGCTGCTGCAGGCGCTGCCGCACATCCCGGATGCGCACACGGTGCTCGTGCTGTATGGCGACGTGCCGCTCATCCGCGCGCAGACGCTGCGGGAGCTCTTGGCGCTCGCAGGTCCGAGGCGGCTGAGTCTGCTGACGGTGAAGCTCGATGAGCCGAGCGGCTACGGGCGCATCGTGCGCAATGCGCGCGGTGAAGTGCGCAAAATCGTCGAGCACCAGGAGGCGAACCGGCGCGAACTCAGCCTGCGCGAGTGCAACACCGGCGTGCTCGTCTGTGCCGCAGGCCTGCTCAAGGGGTGGCTCGCGCGCGTGAAGCCGCACAACTCGCAGGGGGAGTATTACCTCACCGACGTGATCGCTCTCGCGGTCAAGGAAGGGATCGCCGTGAAGCCCCTCATCGCGCGCGAGGCGACCGAGGTGCTGGGGGTCAACGACAAGACGCAACTCGCGCAGCTGGAGAGTACCTGGCGTGCGCAGGTCACGCGTGAGCTCATGCTGGCGGGCGTGACGCTTGCGGATCCGGCGCGGCTGGATGTGCGCGGCACCCTGCGGCACGGCACGGACGTGTTTCTCGACGTCAACGTCGTCATCGAAGGCCGGGTGACTCTCGGGGACCGCGTGCGCATCGGCCCGGGCTGCCTGCTGCGCAACACCGATATCGGGGCCGATACCGAAGTGTTCGCCCACTGCGTCATCGACAGCGCGGTCATCGGCGAGCACTGCAACATCGGACCGTTCGCGCGCTTTCGGCCGAGCTCGACGCTCGCCGACAGTGTGCACATCGGCAACTTCGTGGAAGTAAAGAACTCGCAGCTCGGCGCGGGCTCCAAAGCGAATCATCTCGCCTACGTCGGCGATGCGCAGCTGGGTGCGCGCGTGAACGTCGGTGCCGGCACCATCGTCGCGAACTACGATGGCGCCCACAAACACCGCACCTTAATCGCCGACGATGTGCATACCGGCAGCAACAGCGTGCTCGTCGCACCGATCAGCGTCGGCGCCGGCGCGACCATCGGTGCCGGATCCACCGTCACGCACTCGGTGCCGGCGGGGAAACTCACCCTCGCCCGCGCCCGTCAGGTCACGCTCGAGGAGTGGCAGCGGCCGCGCAAGAGCAAGAAGTAGAGCGGCCCCTGCAGCGGCTTCCGCCGCCGCGCGCGCTGCGCCCCGCAGGATCGGCAGATTTAGGGTCCCCGATCAGGGGCTTAGGTCTCGTTTCCGGGAGTGAAATCAGCCCCGGGACAGTACTTTCAGGCACACTTAACAGCTCGCAGCGCCTAAAGGGTCAGGCAGGAGTCGGGGCAAGAAGCCATGTGCGGAATCGTTGGAGCAGTCGCCGAGCGTGACATCGTCCCCGTCCTGATGGAGGGGCTGCGCCGCCTGGAGTATCGCGGCTACGACTCCGCCGGCATCGCGGTCCTCAACGGCTCCAAGCACCTCACCCGGCTGCGCACCGTTGGCAAGGTACGCAGGCTCGATGATGCGCTCGAGCAGACCCCCACTCACGGGCAGATCGGCATCGCCCACACCCGCTGGGCGACCCATGGCATCCCGAGCGAGCGCAATGCGCACCCGCACATCTCGCGCGACGGGCTCGCGATCGTGCACAACGGCATCATAGAGAATCACGAGGAGCTGCGCGCCGACCTTGAGCGTCGCGGTTACCAGTTCTCCTCCGAGACCGACACCGAGGTCATCGCCCACCGCATCCACTATCACCTGCAGACCGTGCGCGACCTGTTCAAGGCCGTGCGCGCCACGGTGGCGGAGCTTGAGGGCGCCTATGCGCTGCTGGTGGTGAGCGAGCATGACCCGGAGCGGCTGATCCTGGCGCGCCAGGGGTGCCCGGTGGTGGTGGGACTCGGGGTCGAGGAGAATTTCGTCGCCTCCGACGTGGCGGCGCTCCTGCCGGTGACGCGACGCTTCATCTTTCTCGAAGAGGGCGATGTCGCCGAGGTGCGCCGCACGAGCGTGCGCGTCATCGACCGCGACGGTAACACCGCCGAGCGTCCGATCCGCGAGAGTGCGCTGTCGGCGGACTCCGCCGAGCGCGGCCAGTACGCGCACTTCATGCTCAAGGAGATCCACGAGCAGCCGCGCGCGCTCGCCGATACGCTCTCCGAGCGCGTCGCCAACGGCCGCCTGCTCGAGGCGGCGTTCGGCCCGCTGGCGACGGAGGTCTTCAAGCGCACGCACAACGTGCACATCGTCGCCTGTGGCACGAGCTTTCATGCCGCGAGCGTCGCGCGTTATTTCATCGAGCAGATCTGCAAGATTCCCTGCGCGGTCGACATCGCGAGCGAGTACCGCTACCGCAATCCGCTCGTGCCCGCGAATTCCCTCTTCGTCACCATTTCGCAGTCGGGCGAGACGGCGGACACGCTCGCCGCGCTGCGCCTCGCCAAGCAGTCCGGCTACCTCTCGACCCTCGCGATCTGCAACGTCCCGGAGAGTTCCTTGGTGCGCGAGTCGGAGCTGGTGATGCTCACCCGGGCAGGCCCGGAGATCGGCGTCGCCTCCACCAAGGCGTTCACGACGCAGCTCGCAGCGCTCGGCATGCTCGTGGTGGCGCTCGCCCGCCACAACAGCGCGGACGCGGAGCGCGAGCGCGGCCTGATCACGCGCCTCATCGAGCTGCCGGCGCTGGTCGAGAAGACACTCGAACTGGACCCGGTGATTCACCGCCTGGCGGAGCGCTTCGCGGACAAGCACCACGCGCTCTTCCTCGGGCGCGGCGCGCTCTATCCGATCGCAATGGAAGGCGCTCTCAAGCTCAAGGAAATCTCCTACATCCACGCCGAGGCGTATCCGGCCGGAGAGCTCAAGCACGGGCCGCTCGCGCTGGTGGACGCCGACATGCCGGTGGTGACGGTGGCGCCGAACAACGACCTGCTCGAGAAGCTCAAGTCCAACCTGCAGGAAGTGCGGGCCCGCGGCGGCGAACTCATCGTGTTCGCGGATCCGGAAGCCGGCATCACCTCCAGTGACGGGGTCACCGTGATTGAGATGCCGCGACACGTCACCTACGTGCAGGCGCCGGTCGTTTACACGATCCCGCTGCAGCTGCTCGCCTACCATGCCGCGATCCTCAAGGGCACCGACGTCGATCAGCCGCGCAACCTCGCCAAGAGCGTCACGGTCGAATAGCCCGCCGCTTGCGCGGGCGGCCGCTGCACGGGCTGCCTCGGGCCTCCGCTTTCCACGATGATCAGATATCTCGTCAGTTCAGACGAGTAATCGTCGATAGCAGATTATATTCGCCCATTCGGTCGAGTAATATAAGTACGTAGCTTTACTCGTCTGAAGAGTCGGTATATAGATATTAATAGATATAATTCGCTCATAAAGGCGATTTATGAAGTTGACCTCCGATCTGACCGATGCCGTCATCCTCCAGGAGCTCGGTGCGCGCCTGGAGCGGCGACGCATAGACGCCAATCTCACCCAGGCGCAGCTGGCCGAGGAAGCGGGCATCTCCAAACGCACGCTCGAGCGCATCGAGGCCGGACGCAGCACCGACTGCGTCATGCTCGTGCGCATCCTGCGCGCCCTGAAGCTCATCGAGGGCCTGGAGAACCTGGTCTCGGATCGGCCGCAAAGTCCGATCACGCTTCTCAGGCAAAAGGGCCGCGAACGAAAGCGCGTCCGGCGGGCGGGCAGCCACGGCGAGCGCGGCACGGCGGCCAGCTCAGTTCCGTGGAAGTGGGGCGAATAGACCGTGGCCGCCGTGGCCGAAGTGCAGCTGTGGGGCCGCACGATCGGAGCGGTCTCCCTCGAAGAGGGGGCTCGGATCGCGGCGTTCCAGTATGCCCCCGCCTTTGTCCGGAGCGGCATCCAGCTCTCCCCCATCGTGATGCCGCTGTCCTCGCAGGTGTACCAGTTTCCCGCGCTCCCCGAGGTCTCGTTCCACGGCCTGCCGGGGCTGCTCTCCGATTCGCTGCCGGATCGCTTCGGTAACGCGCTGATCGATGCGTGGCTCGCCACCCAAGGCCGCCGGCCCGAGAGTTTCAGCGCCATCGAGCGGCTCTGCTACATCGGCGTGCGCGGTATGGGGGCACTCGAGTTCGCTCCGGTGCACGGGCCGTCGCTGCGCGGATCGGTCAGAGTGCGCGTCGATGCCCTCGTGGCGCTCGCATCGGAAGTGCTCACGCACCGCGATTCATTCCAGGCCTCCTTTGCAGCCGCTCAGCGCCAGCAGGAGCTCAAGGAGATCCTGCGCGTCGGCACCTCCGCGGGCGGGGCGCGCGCCAAAGCCATCATCGCCTGGAACCCGCACACCAACGAGGTGCGCTCGGGGCAGGTGAAGGCGCCGCCGGGGTTCGGCTACTGGCTCCTCAAATTCGATGGTGTGAGTGCCAACAAAGACAAGGAGCTCGAGGACGCTCAGGGCTACACGGTCATCGAATACGCGTACGCGCTCATGGCGAAGGATGCCGGAATCGAGATGAGCGATTGCCGGCTGCTCGAGGAGGGCGGCCGCCGGCACTTCATGACGCGCCGCTTCGATCGGCAAGCCGATGGCGGCAAGCTGCACATGCAATCGCTCGCCGCGCTGGCGCATTTTGATTTTCACTCCGCCGGGGCGTACGCCTACGAACAGGCCTTCGCCGTAATCAAGACGCTCGGGCTTCCTATGCGAGCGATCGAGCAGCAGTTTCGCCGCATGCTTTTCAACGTCGTCGCGCGCAACCAGGATGATCACGTCAAGAACATCGCCTTCCTCATGGACAAGAGCGGCGCGTGGTCCTTGTCACCGGCCTTTGACGTGACGTATGCCTACAACCCCCAGGGGGCCTGGACGGCGCGCCATCAGATGAGCATCAACGGCAAGACGGAGAGCTTTACGCTCGCAGACTTCAAAGCCTGTGCGCAGCTCGCCGGCCTCATGCGTGCCCGTGATGAGGAAATCC
>DATHLO010000042.1:0-2367 GCA_035488075.1 Steroidobacteraceae bacterium
CGGCCGCGGCGATGGGCATTCTCGTCATGGGCACGCTGCACACCAACGGCGCCGCCCAGACGGTTGATCGCATGGTGAACGTGTTTCCTTCCGACAAGCAGTCACACGTGCGCACCATGCTCTCGACATCCCTGCGCGGGGTGGTCTCGCAGCAGCTGCTGCAGCGCGCCGACAAGAGCGGCCGCGTGGCGGCACTCGAGATCCTGGTCAATACGCCGGCCGCTTCGAACCTCATCCGCCAGGGCAAGCTCGATCAGCTCGAGAACACCATGCAGGCCGGCGGTGCCTTCGGCATGCGCACCATGGACTCGGCCATCCAGCAGCTGCTCGATGCGCGCCAGATCAGCGGCCAGGAGGCCTACAAGAAGGCCATCAACAAGGGCAAATTCGAGGAGATGAAGGATTCGGCCTGAGCGGGGGCGCCCTGGACGGGGACGCCGGCCGGCTTGTGTAAACTAGTGCGGATGAGCCGCAAGATCTTCGTCACCACCGCGCTGCCCTACGCCAACGGCCCGTTTCACATCGGGCACATCATGGAGTACATCCAGGCGGACATCTGGGTGCGCTTCCAGCGCATGCAGGGGCACGAACTGTTCTTCGTCGGCGCGGACGATGCGCACGGCGCGCCCATCATGCTCAAGGCCGAGGAGCAGGGCCTCACCCCGCAGGAGCTGGTGGCAGACATTGCCGCCGAGCGGCCGCGCTATCTGCAGGGCTTTCACATCAGCTTCGATTACTGGTCATCGACCGACTCGGCCGAAAACACGCAGCTCGCGCACGAGATCTACGCGCGCCTGAAGGCCGCGGGCCTGATCTATCGCAAGTCCGTCGAGCAGTTCTACGACCCGCTCAAGGGCATGTTCCTCCCCGACCGCTACATCAAGGGGGAATGCCCGAACTGCCACTCCAAGGACCAGTACGGGGATGCCTGCGAGGTGTGCTCGAGCGTCTACGCGCCCACCGACCTCATCAATCCGTACTCCACGCTCTCGGGTGCGAAACCGGAGCTCAGAAGCTCCGAGCATCTTTT
Source organism: Steroidobacteraceae bacterium (assembly GCA_035488075.1). GTDB lineage: Bacteria > Pseudomonadota > Gammaproteobacteria > Steroidobacterales > Steroidobacteraceae > 13-2-20CM-66-19. The sequence continues at coordinate 1,031 of DATHLO010000042.1, forward strand.
CTTCCGCCTCTCCGATCCGAAGTGCGTCGCGTTCCTCAAGGGCTGGCTGGACGCTCCGGGGCGGCTGCAGCCCTCGGTCGCCAACAAGGCGCGCGAATGGCTGACCGGCACGGGCGAGCATGCGCTCGGGGACTGGGACATCTCGCGCGAGGCTCCCTACTTTGGCATCCCGATCCCGGACGCGCCGGGCAAGTACTTCTACGTCTGGCTCGATGCGCCGATCGGCTACCTCGCCGCGCTCAAGAGCTACTTCGACTCCGGCGCGGCGCGCGTGCGCGGCGAGGGGCGCAGCTTCGAGGAGTTCCTCGGCGCCCCGGAAACCGAGCAGATCCATTTCATCGGCAAGGACATCATCTACTTCCACACGCTGTTCTGGCCGGCGATGCTGCAGTTTGCCGGCGCGCCGTTCAAGGTCCCGGACCACGTCTACGTGCACGGCTTCATCACGGTTTCCGGGGAAAAGATGTCCAAGTCGCGCGGCACCGGCCTCAGCCCGCTGCGCTATCTGCAGATCGGCATGAACGCGGAGTGGCTGCGTTACTACATTGCCGCAAAACTCAACGGCAACGTCGAAGACCTCGACTTCAATCCCGAAGACTTCACGCTGCGCGTCAACAGCGACCTCATCGGCAAGTACGTGAACATCGCCAGCCGTGCCGCCGCCTTCATCAACCGGCAGTTCGCCGGCGCGCTGCGCTATGCCGGCGACACGCGCGCGCTCATCGCCGAGGCGCGCACCCTGTGCGCGAGCGTGCACGCGGGCTACGAGGCGCGCGAGTTCGGCAAGGCGATCCGCGAGGCCATGGCCTACGCCGATCGCATCAACCACGACTTCGATGCGCGTCAGCCCTGGGTGCTCGCCAAGGATCCCGCGCAAGCCGCGCAGCTGCAGGATGTGTGCTCGCGTGCGCTCTATGGCTTCAAGGTGCTCTCGGTGCTGCTCGCGCCGGTGCTGCCAGCGCTGGCGGCGCGCGCGGCGCGGGAGCTGTTTGGTCTGGATGACACCTTCACCTGGGACGACGCGCAGGTGCTGCCCGAGCGCATCCATCCGTACAAGCACCTGATGACGCGGGTCGACCCGAAGCAGCTTGATGCGCTGTTCGACACCGAGCCGCCCGCTGCGGCAGCAAAGCCGGGCGGCGCGGCGAGCGTGGCGCAGGCTGCGGACGCGGGCACGATCTCGATCGATGAGTTCAAACGCCTCGACCTGCGCGTGGCACGCATCACCCACGCCGAGGCCGTGGCAGGCTCGGACAAGCTGCTGAAACTGACGCTCGATCTGGGCAGCGGTACCCGCACGGTGTTCGCCGGCATCAAATCCGCCTACGACCCGGCCG
>DATHLO010000043.1:0-8580 GCA_035488075.1 Steroidobacteraceae bacterium
CTCGGGGATGCGGCGCACGTGGTGCACCCGCTCGCCGGGCAGGGGGTCAACCTCGGGATCCTGGACGCCGCGGCACTGGCGCAGCTGGTGCTCGAGGCGGTGGCGGCGGGCGAAGACCCGGGGGCACTGCGGGTGCTGCGCGCCTATGAGCGCTGGCGCAAGAGCGAGGTCGCGCTCATGAGCGCGGCCATCGACGCCTTCGACCGGCTCCTCGCCCATGGCACCGGTCCCGTGGCGCGCGTGGCGCAGGCCGGTCTTGGGATCGTGAACCGCAGTCAGGAACTGCGGCGCTTCTTCATCCAGCGCGCGCTCGGGCTTGAGGGGGAGCTGCCGCGCGTGGCGCGCGCGCTTTAGGCGAGCGGAATCAGGTCCACCTTCGCCGCACACACGAAGTCGTTCTCCGACAGCCCGCCCACCGCGTGCGTGGTGAAGCTGACGCGGCAGTAGTTGTAACCCACTTCCAGATCCGGGTGGTGATCCTCGATGTTGGCGATGTGCGCGAGTGCGTTCACGAAGCTCATGGTGCGATAGAAGTCCCGGAAGCGAAACTCACGCCGCAGCGCGTGTGCACTCTCGCTGAGCGCCCAGGCGCTCGAGATCTGCGGCAGAAGTTCCGCCGCCTGCACCCGCGTCAGGGGCGGCGTGCCCCCGTCACAGGGTTTGCATTTGCGGCTGGCAAGGTCGCTCATCGGTTTACCAGCGGCGGGTAATGGCGCGCCACGTATTTCTCGACGATGTCCTGGAATTCCTCGGCGATGCGCTCGCCCTTGAGCGTCACGGTCTTCTGGCCATCCTCGTACACCGGTGCGACGGGCCGCTCACCGGTGCCGGGCAGGCTGATGCCGATGTTGGCGTGCTTGCTCTCGCCCGGACCGTTGACGACGCAGCCCATGACGGCCACCGTCATCTCCTCGACCCCCGCGTATTCGCGCCGCCACTGCGGCATGCGCGTGCGGATGTGGCTCTGGATGCCCTGCGCGAGCTGCTGAAAGAAGGTGCTCGTGGTGCGTCCGCACCCCGGGCAGGCGATCACGAGCGGCGTGAAGGCGCGCAGGCCCATGGTCTGCAGGATCTCCTGCGCGACGATCACTTCCTGCGTGCGATCGCCGTTGGGCTCAGGCGTGAGCGATGCACGGATGGTGTCGCCGATGCCCTCCTGCAGCAGCACCGCCATGCCGGCGGTGGAGGCGACGATGCCCTTGGAGCCCATGCCCGCCTCCGTCAGCCCCAGGTGCAGCGGGTAGTCACAGCGGCGCCCGAGGTCGCGGTAGATCGCGATCAGGTCCTGCACGCCGCTTACCTTGGCGGAGAGGATGATGCGCTCGTGCGAGAGGCCGAGCTCCTCGGCGCGCGCAGCGCTCGTCAGCGCCGACTGCACCACCGCCTCGCGCATCACCTCCTGCGCATCCTGCGGCTCGGGCCGCTGCGAGTTCTCGTCCATGAGGCGCGTCAGCAGTTCCGGATCAAGACTGCCCCAGTTGACGCCAATACGCACCGGTTTTTCGTAGCGGCAGGCGGTCTCGATCATCTCGGCGAACTGCGGATCGCGCTTGCTGCCGCGCCCGACGTTGCCGGGATTGATGCGGTACTTGGAGAGCGCCGCGGCGCAGTCCGGATGCTCGCGCAGCAGCTTGTGGCCGTTGAAGTGAAAGTCGCCGATCAGCGGCACGCGCACACCGGCACGCTCGAGCCGCTCGCGGATCGGGGCCACCGCGGCTGCCGCCTCGCTGGTGTTGACCGTGATGCGCACGAGCTCGGAGCCCGCGCGCGCCAGTGACAGCACCTGCTTCGCGGTGCCGTCGATATCCGCCGTGTCGGTATTGGTCATCGACTGCACGACGATGGGCGCGCCGCCGCCGACGCGGACCGCGTCCACGGTAACCATCACGGAAGTACGACGCTCGATGCGCATGAATCCTGCGGAACGGCCTGCGATCTTGTGAATTCTACCGTTTGTGAGGCTTGGGTAGCACGGAGACAGGCTGTTATCATGCCCGGGCCCGAAACAGTCTGTTCGGAGAGGGTCCGGCGCGTGGCCGGAACGCCGAAGGCGCAATTCCGCCCGGAAACGCTCAGGCCCATGAACGGCAGACGGCGGTCCTGATGACCGCGGGGCTTCTGGAGAGCGGCGGATCCCTCGGCGGAGCCGCCCACCGAAGGGGAGCGGCGCGGCGCGCCTGATCTCTCAGGTCACAGGACAGAAGGGCGGCAGGCGCTGTGCGTACGGCAGCGGCCTGCCGTTTATTCGCCGTGGCCGCTGTTCGGAGTACCCCGTGGGAAGACAGACCCCGCTGTTCAGACTGCACCAGGAACTGGGCGCCCGCATCGTCGATTTCGGCGGCTGGGACATGCCGGTGCAGTACGGCTCGCAGATCGGCGAGCACCACGCGGTGCGTCGCGCCGCAGGAGTGTTCGACGTCTCGCACATGTGCGTGATCGACCTGACGGGCGAGCGCGTGCGCGCCTTGCTGCGGCACCTGCTCGCGAACGACGTCGCCAAGCTGACCCTTCCGGGCAAGGCGCTCTACAGCTGCCTCCTCAAGGAGGACGGCGGCATCCTCGATGATCTCATCGTCTATTACCTGCGCGAGGACTGGTTTCGCGTGGTGGTGAATGCCGGCACGCGCGACAAGGACCTCGCGTGGATCCGTCGCCACGCGCAGCCCTTCGGCGTGCAAGTGACCGAGCGGGCGGATCTGGCGATGCTCGCCGTGCAGGGCCCCGAGGCGCGCGCCAAGGCCGCGCAGCTGCTCGCCCCGGCCGAGGCCGCCGCGGTGCTGGCGCTGGACGTGTTCGTCGGTCAGGAAGTGGGCTCCTGGTTCGTGGCGCGCACCGGCTACACCGGCGAGGACGGCTTCGAGATCATGATGCCGGCGGCGGATGCGGTACCGGCGTGGCGCAGCCTCAACTCCCTCGGGGTCGCCTCCTGCGGTCTGGGTGCACGCGACACGCTGCGCCTGGAGGCCGGCATGAATCTTTACGGCAACGACATGGACGAGACGACCCAGCCGTACGAATCCGCTCTGGCCTGGACGGTCGCGCTCAAGCCCCCCGAGCGCGCCTTCATCGGCCGGCCCGCTCTCGAGGCGATCGTCAGGGCCGGCTCGCCGCGCAAGCTCGTGGGACTGCTGCTCGAGGACCGCGGCGTGCTGCGCGGTCACCAGAAGGTCATCGTCGCCGGCGTCGGCGAGGGCGAGATCACGAGCGGCACGTTCTCCCCGACGCTCGAGCGCTCGATCGCCTTCGCGCGCGTGCCGGCGGGGAGCGGCGCCGCCGTGCAGGTGGATATCCGCGGCAAGCTTTTGAACGCGCGCGTGGTGCGGCCGCCGTTCGTGCGCTTCGGCCGATCCTTGATTACCTAGCGAAGGGCTCCAAGCATGAGTAATGTCCCGAAAGATCTTAAGTACACCAAGTCGCACGAGTGGGTGCGCGCACTGCCCGACGGCACGCTCGAGATCGGCATCACCGATCACGCGCAGCACGCGCTCGGGGATCTGGTATTCGTCGAAGTGCCGGAAGCGGGCCGCAAGCTCACCGCGGGCGAGCCGTGTGCCGTGGTCGAGTCGGTCAAGGCGGCCTCCGATGTCTATGCACCGCTGGCCGGGGTGGTCGCGGCCGGCAATCCGGATCTGGCCGCGCAGCCCGAGGCGGTCAACACCGACGCGTACGGGGCGGGCTGGCTCATGCGCCTGAAACCGGCCGCCGGCGCGCTCGCGGCCGCCGAGCTGCTGTCGGCGGTGGATTATCAGAAGGTGCTGGACGCGGAGGGCGGCTGATGGCCTTCATTCCCCATACGCCGGCGGACGTGACGGCGATGCTCGGCGCCATCGGCGCCGGCAGCATCGAGGAACTCTTTGACGAGATCCCTGCGGCGCTGCGCACCAAGGCGCTCGCCGGCATACCCGAGGCGCTCAACGAGATGCAGGTGGGCCGCCTGATGAGCGAGCGCGCTCACGCTGACGGCCACATGCTCAACTTCCTCGGCGCCGGCGCCTACGAGCATCACATCCCCGCGGCGGTGTGGGCCATCACCACCCGCGGGGAGTTCTACAGCGCCTACACGCCCTATCAGGCCGAGGCGAGCCAGGGAACGCTGCAGCTGATCTACGAGTTCCAGACCATGATCGCGCGGCTCACCGACATGGAAGTCGCCAACGCCTCGATGTACGACGGCGCTTCCGCCACCGCCGAGGCGGCGCTCATGGCGGTGCGCGCGAACCGCAAGTCGCACGCGGCGCGCATCCTCGTGCCGACGACGCTGCATCCGCACTACCGTCGCGTGGCGCTCGCGATGACGCACAACCAGGGCCTTAAGTTCGAGGAGCTGCCCTACAGTCTCGCCGAGGGGACGACGCCGCTCAGCGCGCTCGCACCCTACGAGGGCGAGGACGTGACCGCGCTCCTCATCCAGCAGCCGAACTTCTTCGGCCGGCTCGAGGATGTGGACGCGCTCACCGACTGGGCGCACGCGCGCGGCATCCTCGTGATCGGTGTGCTCAATCCGACGTCCCTCGCGCTGCTGAAGCCGCCGGGCAAGTGGGGCACGCGCGGGGCCGACATCGCCGTCGGGGAGGGCCAGCCGCTGGGCGTGCCACTTTCGAGCGGTGGCCCGTACTTCGGCTTCATGACGACGCGCATGGAATACGTGCGCCAGATGCCCGGGCGCATCGTCGGCGGCACGCTCGACGTCGCCGGCCATCGCGGCTTCACGCTCACGCTGCAGGCGCGCGAGCAGCACATCCGCCGCGCCAAGGCGACTTCAAACATCTGCACCAACCAGGGCCTGCTCGTGACGGCGGCGACCATCTACCTCTCGCTCATGGGTCCGCAGGGACTTGCGCGCACCGCCGCCGCCGCGCACGCGCGCGCGCGCGAGCTCGTGGCCGCGCTCACGCGCGTGCCGGGCGTGCGCCTGGGCTTTGCGGGTCCTTTCTTTCACGAGGCGGTGCTGCAGCTGGATCGCCCGGTGGCCCCGGTGCTCAAGAGCCTGGCCACGCGCGGCCTCATCGGGGGACTGGATCTTGCCCCGTACTACCCGGAGCTCGGCCACGCGCTCCTCGTGTGTGCCACCGAGACCAAGACGGCGGCCGATATCGAGCGTTACCGCGCGGGTCTGAGCGAGGTGATGCAGGCGGCGCGCGCCGCCTGAGGCGCCCCCTGGCTTGAGGATACAAACGCATGACAGCAACTGAGAAAGTGATCTTCGAGTACTCCACTCCGGGACGCGGGGCGAGCGATCAGTGGCCGGCGGACGTAGGCAGCACGGCGCTCGCCGACCTGCCGCTGAACCTCAGGCGCGCCACCGCGCCGCAGCTGCCCGAGGTGGGGGAACTGGAGGCGGTGCGCCACTTCACGCGTCTGTCGCAGCTGAACTTCTCCATCGACACGCACTTCTATCCGCTCGGCTCGTGCACGATGAAGTACAACCCCAAGGCGTGTAATCAGTACGCCATGCTGCCGCAGTTTCTCGCGCGTCATCCGCTCGCGCCCGAAGCGCACGGCCAGGGCTTCCTCGCCTGCATGTACGAACTGCAGGAGATGCTCAAAGAGGTGACGGGCATGCAGGGGGTGGCGCTGAGCCCCATGGCCGGTGCGCACGGGGAGTTCGCCGGCGTCGCCATGATCCGCGCCTACCACCGTGCGCGCGGGGATCTGAAGCGCAACGAGATCATCGTGCCCGAAGCGGCGCACGGCACGAATCCGGCGACCGCCACCATGTGCGGCTGCGTGGTGCGCGAGATCCCGGTGAACGCACAGGGCGATGTGGATCTGCCGGCCCTGAAGGACGCCGTCGGTGCCAACACCGCCGGCATCATGCTCACCAACCCCTCAACCCTCGGGGTGTTCGAGCGGCACATCGGCGAGGTGGCGCGCATCGTGCACGAGGCCGGGGGGCTTCTGTACTACGACGGCGCGAATCTGAACGCGATCCTGGGCAAGGTGCGCCCCGGGGACATGGGCTTCGACGTCATCCACATGAACCTGCACAAGACCTTCTCCACGCCGCACGGCGGCGGCGGACCGGGAGCCGGGGCGGTCGGTGTGGGCGCGCGCCTGCTGCCGTTCCTGCCGATCCCGATCGTGGGCAAGGAGGCCGAGCGCTACCGCTGGCTCGCTGAGAGCGACCTGCCGCAGTCGATCGGTCGCCTGTCCGCGTTCATGGGCAACGCCGGGGTGCTGCTGCGCGCCTACATCTACATGCGTCTGCTCGGGCGCGAGGGCATGCAGCGGGTGGGCGAGTACGCCACCTTGAACGCCAACTACCTCGAGCAGCGGCTGAAGGATGCCGGCTTTGACGCCGCCTACCCGCAGCGGCGCGCGAGCCATGAATTCATCATCACGCTCAAGCGCCAGGCACGCGAGCTGAACGTGACGGCGATGGATTTCGCCAAGCGCCTGCTCGACTACGGCTTTCACGCCCCGACCACATACTTCCCGCTGCTGGTGCCCGAATGCCTGCTGATTGAGCCCACCGAGACTGAGAGCAAGGAGGTCCTGGACGCCTTTGTGACGGCCATGTCGCAGATTCAGAAGGAGGCCGAGCAGGAACCCGGGCGCGTGACCAGCGCACCGCATACCATGCCGGTGCGTCGCCTCGATGACGTTCGCGCCGCCCGACAACTGGATCTCACATGGAAGCCGACGGCGCCGCCGTAGACCGATACAAACCCCGCGGGATGACCCGCATCCTGCGGGCCCTCGCCTCCAGCCTGCGCGGCCTGAAGGGCGCGTACCGCGAGGAAGCGGCGTTTCGCCAGGAACTTGCCCTGGCGCTGATCGTCATACCGCTGGGGCTGTGGCTCGGACACGGTGCCACCGAGCGGGTACTGCTCAGCGCCCCGGTTGTGCTGATCCTGATCGTGGAGCTGCTCAACAGCGCCATCGAAGCCACCGTCGACCGCATCGGCTTCGAGCGCCATGCGCTCGCCGGACTCGCCAAGGACATTGGCTCCGCTGCGGTGCTCATGTCGTTTGTGCTGCTCGTCGTGGTGTGGCTGATCGTGTTTCTCGGCCGCTAGGAATCAACTGCTGATGCGACGCTCGCGCCCCCTGGGCCTGTCTCTGCTACTGCTGTGCGGCGCCGCCGTGTGCGTGGCGCGCGGACCGCTGAGCGTGAACGCGGCCGCACCCTCGGCGAGCGGCGCACCCGCAAGCCCGGCGGCACCTGCGACGAGCACCTCATCACCCTCGACGGTGGTGCCGGTCACGGCTATGCCGGCAGCCCCGGCGCCGCCACCGCCGGCGAACACCACGCCCGGTCCGCCCCCGCCGGCCGGGGAGACCGGTCAGGAGAATCCGGCACAGGCGGCCGTCGCGGTCGAGGCCAACCCGGACTGGGCGGTGACGCTCGAGCACATCGCCCCGAGCGTCGTGTCCATCAACGTGGATCTGACGCGCGCCTTCGATACGGAGTGGAACACCACCGCGCAGGCGACCGGCTTCGTAGTGGACGCCGAGCGCGGCCTGATCCTCACCAACCGCCACGTGGTCACCCCGGGGCCGGTGACCGCGGAGGCGACCTTCCTCAATCGCGAGGAAGTGCAGCTGTACCCGGTGTATCGCGACCCGGTGCATGACTTTGGTATCTACCGCTACGACCCGAAGAAACTGCGCTTCATCAAGCCCAAGGCGCTGCCGCTGTATCCGGAGGGCGCGCAGGTGGGGCGCGAAATCCGCGTGGTCGGCAACAACGCCGGCGAGCAGCTCTCGATCCTCGCCGGCACGCTCGCGCGCCTGGATCGCGACGCGCCCGACTACGGCGTCACCAAGTACAACGACTTCAACACTTTTTACCTGCAGGCCGCCTCGGGCACCTCCGGCGGCTCTTCGGGCTCGCCGGTCATCGATATCCGCGGGCGCGTGGTGGCGCTCAACGCCGGCGGCGCGAACGGCGCCGCCTCGAGCTTCTACCTGCCGCTCGGGCGCGTGAAGCGCGCGCTCGAGCTCATCCAGCAGGGCAAGCAGGTGCCGCGCGGCACGCTCTATACCGTGCTCAACTACACCCCCTACGATGAGCTCGAGCGTCTGGGCCTCTCCGCCGGCACCGAGGCGGCGGTACGCCGGGACTTCCCGCGCAACACCGGCATGCTGGTGGTGACCGAGGTGCTGCCCGGGAGTCCCAGCGAGAGCGTGCTGCAACCCGGGGACATCCTGGTGCGCGTCAACGGGCACTACATGGCGCAGTTCGAGGCCCTCGAGGACATCCTGGATAACTCGGTGGGCGGGCAGGCGGAAGTGGAACTCGAGCGCGGTGGCAAGGCGATCTCCGCGAAGCTGCCGGTCGGGGACCTGCACGCCATCACGCCGAGCTCCTACGCCGAGTTTGGCGATACGGTCGTACACACACTCTCCTATCAGCAGGCGCGGCATTTCAACGTGCCGATCCGCGGGGTGTTCGTCGCCAACCCGGGCTACGTGTTCAGCGCCGCCGGCATTCCGCGCGGCGCCGTGGTGCTCACGCTCAACGGCAAGAAGACCGATACGCTCAAGGACTTCGAGGCCGGCATTGCGCAGCTCGGCGACGGCGATCGCGCCACCGTGCGCTACCTCACCATCGATGACCCGAACGGCAGCAATCTG
>DATHLO010000044.1:0-20311 GCA_035488075.1 Steroidobacteraceae bacterium
CCGCCGACCGCTTTCTCGGCACACTCGCCTGTCGCAGCGCGATTCACGCCCACCGCCGCCTGAGTATCCAGGAGATGAATGCGCTGCTGCGCCAGATGGAAGTCACCGAGCGGGCCAACCAGTGCAACCACGGTCGGCCCACCTGGACGCGCCTCACTCTGCAGCAGTTGGACCAGCTGTTCCTGCGGGGTCGCTGAGTGTCGGGTCCGCGCCGCGCGGCGGCGGAGCGGCTGCCCGTGCTCGTGCTCACCGGGCCCACCGGTGCGGGCAAGACCGACTGGGGCATCGCGCTCGCCGAGCGCGCGCCGGTGGAGATCGTCAGCGTCGACTCGGCGCTCGTCTACCGCGGACTCGACATCGGCACCGCCAAGCCCTCCGCTGCGCTGCGCGAGCGCATCCCGCATCACCTCATCGACATCTGCGAGCCTACCGACAGCTACTCTGCCGGTCGTTTCGTGGCCGATGCGCTCGAGCGCATCCGCGCCATCCATGACCGCGGCCGCGCGCCGCTCTTGGTCGGGGGCACCATGCTTTACCTGCGCGCGCTGCTGCACGGCCTGGCCGTGCTGCCCCAGGCCGCCCCGGCATTGCGGGCCGAGCTCGATGAGCGCGCGCGCCGCGCGGGCTGGCCGGCCCTGCACGCCGAGCTTGCCCGCCTGGACCCCGACGCGGCATCGCGGATCGCCCCGGCGGACGGCCAGCGGATCCAGCGCGCGCTCGAGGTATGCCTGAGCACCGGTCAGAGGATCTCCGAGCTGCAGCGTGCGCGCGTGACGCCCCTGGCCGGTTGGCCGCTGCGGTACTGGGTGCTGGCGCCGCGCGAGCGCGCGCCGTTGCACGAGCGGCTCGCCCGGCGCTTCGAGGCCATGATGGCCGCCGGGTTTCTGGAAGAGGTCCAGCGCCTGCGTGCCCGCGAAGACCTCACCGCCCGGCACCCCGCCATGCGGGCGGTCGGCTACCGGCAGCTGTGGGCGCACCTGGAGGGCGACTATGATCTTCAGGAAGCGGTGAGCCGTGGGGTTGCCGCGACGCGCCAACTGGCAAAACGACAACTGACGTGGTTGCGCGGCGAAGCCTTAGGCGAATGGATGGACCCGGACTTAACAGCGCCCCTGTCGTGGATCCGAGACACCTGCGCAGAGCTCGCCGCGTTTGGGCTTTGACGGAAGGCGCATGTTAAGATGCCGCCGTCGGTGGCCCCGCATTTGCGGGACCCATAAGCTTGTTCTTTGAGATCGCGGGAACACGGAACGTTTCAGTTGCGGTCCCATTTGTGTGCTGCCCAACTCGAAGCGAAAAAATAAGGAGAACACGATGGCCAAAGGCCAATCCCTGCAAGACCCTTTCCTGAATGCTCTGCGCAAGGAACGGGTGCCGGTATCGATCTACCTCGTCAATGGCATCAAGCTGCAAGGTCAGATCGACTCCTTTGACCAGTTCGTCGTTCTGCTGAAGAACAGCGTGAGCCAGATGGTCTACAAACACGCGATTTCCACCGTGGTACCGGCCCGCAACGTGCGCCTGTCCGCGGAAGAAGGTGGCGCCGCTCCTGAGACGCCCGCCGAATAATGTCCCCCGCTACGGGAAGCCTGAGTGTTCGAACGCCCCAGGACTGGTGAGCGCGCCGTACTCGTGCGCCTGGGGCTGGGCGCACCGGTAGACCCGGAGGACCTGCAGGAATTCACGCAGCTGGCCGTATCGGCCGGCGCGCTGCCGGTCGCCACCGTGACCGGGCGCCGGGATCGTCCGGACCCGCGCTACTTCCTCGGCAGCGGCAAGGCCGAGGAACTCAAAGCGGCCGCCCACGCCAGCCGGGCGGACATCATCCTCATCGATCACGCGCTCTCGCCCAGTCAGGAGCGCAACCTCGAGAAACTCAGCGAACGGCGGGTGCTCGATCGCAACGGTCTGATCCTCGATATCTTCGCGCAGCGCGCGCGCAGCTTCGAGGGCAAGCTCGAGGTGGAGCTCGCGCAGCTGAAGCACATCGGCAGCCGCCTGGTGCGCGGCTGGACGCACCTGGAGCGCCAGAAGGGCGGCATCGGCCTGCGCGGTCCGGGCGAGACGCAGTTGGAAACCGACCGGCGCATCATCGGTCAGCGCGTGAAGTTACTCACCAAACGCCTGGCGAAGATCCGCCAGCAGCGCGAGACCGGGCGGCAGATGCGCGCGGAGATCCCCGTACCCTCGCTCGCCCTCGTCGGCTACACCAACGCGGGCAAGTCGACGCTGTTTCGCTCGCTCACCGGCGCCGACGCCTACGTGGCGGACCAGCTGTTCGCGACGCTCGATCCGACCGTGCGCCGCATCGTGCTGCCGGGAGGCACGCCCGTGGTCGTTGCCGACACGGTGGGTTTCATACGCGAACTGCCGCATGAGCTGGTAGCGGCCTTCCAGTCGACCCTGACCGAGGCGCGCGCCGCGACGCTGCTGCTGCACGTAGTGGACGCGAGCAATCCGCGCCGCGAGGAGCAGATCGCGCAGGTCGATGCGGTGCTGGCAGAGATCGGCGCGCAGCAGATCCCGCAGCTGCTGGTCTATAACAAGATCGATCGGCTCGAGAGCGAGGCGCGCATCGAGCGCAACGCCGATGCCCGGGCCGTCGCGGTGTGGATTTCCGCCCAGCAGCGTCTTGGGCTCGATCTTTTGGTCAACGCCGTGGCCGAGCGCCTGGCGCGCTTTGCGCGCCGCGCGCGCCTGCGGGTGCCGGCCAGCGCCGGCGCGCTGCGCTCGCGTCTGTACGCGGCGCAGGCGGTGCGCTCGGAGAGCTCCGCACCCGACGGCTCCATCGAGCTGGCCGTGGAGTTGCCGGACCTTGAATTGCTGACACTCGCCCGCACCAGCGGCGTGCAGATTCTCGAGGTGCAGACACCCGACATGCCTTGTGCTCCCGCAGAGCACTACCTAGAATCGTCGGCCGTTTTGAACGCCTCGAAATAGCGCTGAAGCGCACACAGCTCCTATGGCCTGGAATCAACCGAATGGTGGTCAGAAAAGCCCGTGGGGGCGTCGCCCCGGAGCGGGCGGGCCGGACCTTGATGAGCGCCTGAAGAGCTGGCAGCGCAAGCTCGAGTCGCTGCTGCACCCCGGTGGTGGTGGCGCTGGCGAGAGCGGTTCGCTGTTTCTGATCGTGGCGCCGCTCATCGTGTGCATCTGGATCGCCAGCGGCTTCTACCAGGTGAAGCAGGCCGAGCGCGGCGTGGTGCAGCGCTTTGGCCGCTTCGCCGGCGTCACCGAGCCGGGCTGGCACTGGCGCGCGCCCTGGCCGATCGAGAGCGTAACGAAGGTGAATATCGCGAGCGTGAACTCGAGTGACTTTAAGTCGCGCGTGCTGACCTCCGATGTGAACCTGATCGATGTGCACTTTGCGGTGCAGTACCAATTCTCCGACCCGGTGAAGACCCTGTTCAGCGTGCGCGACCCGGAGACCACCTTGAGCGAGGTGAGCGAGAGCGCCATCCGCGAGATCGTCGGCCGCAGCACGCTCGATGATGTGCAGGTGGGCGGCACCCGCCCGGAGATCACGCGTCGCACCAAGGAGCTGATCCAGCACACGCTCGACTCCTACAACTCCGGTATCACGGTCACCACCGTGAACCTGCAGGACGTGCAGGTGCCCGAGGCAGTCATTCCCTCGCGCAATGATGCCAACAAGGCCCAGGCCGACAAGGAGCGCTACATTCTGGAGTCCGAGGCCTACGCCAACGGCATCCTGCCGGTTGCGCAGGGCACGGCCGCCCGCATGCAGCAGGATGCGGAGGGCTACAAGGCGCGGGTCGTGGCCGAGGCGGAGGGCCAGGCGTCGCGCTTCTCGGCGCTCGAGGGCGCCTATGCGCAGGCTCCGGAGGTGACGCGGCGGCGTATCTACATGGACACGATCGAGAACGTACTCGCGCGCGCCCACAAGGTGCTCATCGACGGCAAGGCCGGCAGCAACATGATCTACCTGCCGATCGACAAGTTGCTCGAGAAGAGCAATGCACGCGAGGGCGAGCAGGCAACCCCTGAAGCGGCTGCCAGCGGCGCTAAAGAGCCCGATCAGGTAACGGTCGAGGCCCGCGGGCGGGGTGAGCGATGATGAATTCGCGCTACTTCGCGCTCTACGCCGCCGCCGGCGTACTGCTGATTCTCGCCGGGCTGTCGATGTTTACGGTAAGCGCCACGCAGTACGCCATCGTTAAGCAGTTCGGCGCCATCGTCGGCACGCACTACCCTCCGGGGCTGCACTTCAAGTGGCCCTGGAACACGGTGACCAAGTTCGACAACCGCATTCTCTCGCAGTCCTATACGGGCGAGACCTTCCTCACCAACGATGGCCGCGGCCTGATTGTCGACTTTTATATCAAGTGGAAGGTGAAGGACCCGTCGCTCTTCTACATCACGACCGGCGGGGGCGAAGAGGTCGCCGGCGAGCGGCTCTCGGAGATCGTCAAGGACGGCATCAAGACGGTCGTCGCGCAGCGCACCCTGCAGCAGGTCGTCTCGAGCGAGCGCGCGGCGGTCACCGGGGAGATGCTCGGTCAGGCGAGCGGTAAGGCCGCAGCACTCGGGGTCGATCTTATCGACGTGCGCGTGCAGCGCATCGATCTACCGGAAGAGGTGGCGGCGCGCGTCTACGAGAGCATGAAGCAGAACTTTGCCAAGACCGCGAGTCGCCTGCGCGCGGAAGGGCAGCAGGCGAGTGCCGGCATCCGCGCCTCCGCGGAGCGGCAGCGCACGGTCATCATCGCGGATGCCGAGCGCGACGCGCTGCGCATCCGCGGCGAGGGTGACGCTGCGGCCGCCCAGACCTACGCGCGCGCTTACGCCAAGGATCCCGAGTTCTACGCCTTCTACCGCAGCATGCAGGCTTACGATCGCTCCCTCGGCAAGGATGGCGATCTGCTGGTAGTCACGCCGGATGGGGAGTTCTTCAGGTACCTGAAGGATGCCGGCGCGCCAAAGGCCGCCGCTCCGCATCGCTGACGCGCCCCGCGGCACTCTCATGACGATCAACCTAACGGACCTGTTGGCCGCCCTCGGGCTGTTTTTCGTGATGGAAGGCATCGCGCCGTTCCTCAACCCGCAGGGGCTGAAGCGCGCACTCGCCAAACTGGTGGAGGTGCGCGACCGCGAGTTGCGCATTGCAGGGCTGGGCAGCATGCTGGTGGGCGTGGTCATCCTGTTTCTCGTGCGCTAGGGGACAAACAGGGCATGGGAAGATTCGTCGTCATCATCGGCACCCAGTGGGGCGATGAAGGCAAGGGCAAGGTGGTTGACCTGCTCACCGAGCGCGCCGCGGCCGTCGCGCGGTTTCAGGGCGGGCACAATGCCGGCCACACCCTGGTTATCGCGGGCAAGAAGACCATCCTGTCGCTTATTCCTTCGGGGATCCTGCGCGAGCAGGTGCGCTGTTTCATCGGCAACGGCGTGGTGCTCTCGCTCGAGGCGCTGCTGAGTGAGAGCCGCATGCTGAACGAACAGGGCGTGCCGGTGTTCGAGCGACTGCGCATCTCGCCGCACTGTCCGCTGATTCTGCCCTCGCATGTGCTGCTCGATCAGGCGCGCGAGCGCGCCCGCGGCCTGAACGCCATCGGCACCACCGGGCGCGGCATCGGCCCTGCGTACGAGGACAAGGCCGCGCGGCGCGCGCTGCGCGTGGCGGACCTGTTTCAGCGCGACCGCTTCGCCGCCAAGCTCGGCGAGGTGCTCGACTTTCACAACTTCGTGCTGCAGAACTATTACCGCGTGCCGGCGGTGGACTTCCAGAAAACCCTGGACGCGCAGCTGTCGATGGCCGAGGACATCGCCCCGCTGGTGACGGACGTGACGCTCGCGTTGCACCAGCTGCGTGCCACGGACGCGAACGTGCTGTTCGAGGGCGCGCAGGGTGCCATGCTCGATGTGGATCACGGCACCTATCCGTTTGTCACCTCCTCCAATACCACGGCCGGCTTTGCCGCCACCGGTACGGGGCTCGGGCCGCGCGCCTTCGATGCCGTGCTCGGTATCGTCAAGGCGTACACGACCCGTGTGGGCGCGGGCCCCTTTCCGACGGAGCTGTTCGATCAGTACGGCGAGCATCTGTCGCGCGTCGGGCACGAGTTCGGCTCGGTCACCGGCCGTCGGCGCCGCTGCGGCTGGTTCGATTCGGTGGCGCTGCGGCGCGCGATCGTGAATTCGAGCGTTTCCGGACTGTGCATCACCAAGCTCGACGTGCTGGACGGCCTGGACACGATCCAGATCTGTGTCGGCTATCGCATCAACGGCGTGGTGACGCCGGAGCCGCCGATGAGCGTGGAGGGTTACGCGGATGTTGAGCCGGTGTACGAGGAGCTGCCGGGCTGGGCCGAAAGCACCGTAGGCCTCACCGCTTACGAGGCACTGCCGGGCAACGCGCGTCGCTACCTTGAGCGCCTCGAGCGTCTGGTCAACGTACCGATCGACATGATCTCAACGGGGCCGGACCGCGAGCAGACCATCGTGCTGCGGCACCCGTTCGGAGCCTGATCTGAGCGGTCTTCGCCGCCCGCACTCCGCGGTGGCAGTGCGCGGCGCACTGGTGCTCATCATTCTCACGGCGTGCCTGCTCGCCGCGGGCAGCTGGCGCATCTACAGCAACACCTGGGATGAGCCGGAACATCTGGCGGCCGGACTTGAGCTGCTCGACCGCGGGCATTACGAGTACGACACCGAGCATCCGCCGCTCGCGCGGATCCTGCTCGCTCTGGGACCCTACCTCGCCGGCGCACACTCTTTCGGCACGCCACCGCCGGATGGCACCCAGGAAGGCAAGGACATCCTTTACACCGGCGGGCACTACGAGCGCTTTTTGCTGCTCGCGCGCGCCGGCACGCTGCCGTTTCTCGTGCTGCTGCTGCTGGCGACGTGGCTGTGGGCACGACGCCTGTTCAGCTCCGCCGGCGCCGGACTGCTTGCGGTGCTGCTGCTCGTGTCGGTGCCGCCCATTCTCGGGCATGCGGCGCTCGCGACGCTGGATGTGGCCGCCGCCGCCACCACGCTGCTCGCGCTCTATGCGCTCGAGCGCTGGCTGACGTCGGCGCGCGCTGCGGACGCGGCTCTTTTTGGGCTCACGGCCGGCGTCGCGGTGGCCACCAAATTCTCCGCCGTGCCGTTCATCGGCGTCTCACTCGTGGCGCTCGGCCTGGTACAGGGCCTCATGAGCTCCCGCGCACCGGGGGGGGCGAGGCTGAGCGCGCCGACGCGCGCGGCACTTGGCGCACGTGTTGGCGGGCTGCTCCTCGCCGCGCTCGCCACGCTCGTGCCGCTGTTCGTGGTCTATATGCCACGGCACGCGGATGCGGCGATGGTGCAGACGCGTTTCGACTGGGCGGTCCACTACCTGCTCACGCGCCACGGTTACGCGCACGCGCTGGGCGTCGCACTGTCACACATGTGGCTGCCGCGCGAGGCCAAGGACCTCGTGAACGGCATCATCGCCGTCAAGGCACACAACGACAGCGGCCATCGCTCGTATCTGCTCGGGCAGGTGAGCTTGAATGGCTGGTGGTACTTTTATCTCGTGACGCTTGCGGTCAAGACGCCTTTGCCGCTGCTCGCCACAGGTCCGCTCGGCCTTGCGTGGCTCGCGCGCACCGGCTGGCGCGAACGCAACGGCTGGGCGCTGGCTCCGGCGGTGCTGACCCTCGCCATCCTCACGTTCGCGAGCGCTTTCAGCCGCATCAACATCGGTGTGCGCCACGTACTCGTTCTGTACCCGTTTCTGGCACTCGGCGCCGCCTACCTCATCTGGCGCACCTGGCAGCTGCTGGCCGCGGTACGGGAGCGGCGTACGCAGATGGCCGCACGGGTGCTGCTTCTCAGCCTCGTGCTGTGGCAGCTCAGCACGCTCTGGCGCGCCTATCCGGACTACCTGCCGTACTTCAACGAGGCGGTCAGGCACCCGGAGCGCGTGCTGGTGGATTCGGACCTCGATTGGGGACAGGATCTTAAGCGCCTGGAGGTTCGCGCGCAGGCGCTGGGTATAGCGCAGCTGCACCTGGCCTACCTGGGCAGTGCGGATCTTGCGCGCGAACCGCTGCCGCCCGTTCAGATGCTCACGCCAGGACAGCCGGTCACGGGCTGGGTGGCGATCTCCGCACTGGCACGCACCCGCAATCCAAACGACTACGCGTGGCTCGCGGGCTACCGGCCGCTCGAGCGCATCGGTAAGTCGATTGATCTGTACTACATCCCCTGAGCGACTTCAGGCGGCCGCGGCACCCGCCGCGGCACGCAGGCGCGAGATACGCGCGAGCGGCGGCGGATGAGAATAATAGAACGCGGCATACAGAGGGTCCGGTGTCAGCGTGCTTGCGTTGTCGCGGTGCAGCTTCACGAGCGCCGCGGCGAGCTCGCCCGCATTCGCGTAGCGGGTGGCGAACTCGTCCGCCTCGAACTCGTGACGCCGCGACCACAGCGAGGCGAGGGGCGTAATGAAAAACATGAACACCGGCACGACCAGCATGAACAGTAGCAGCGCCGCGTGCGTCGAAGGCACCGGTACGCCGAGCGCCGTGTAGAAGTCCTGCCGGCCGGTGAGCCAGCCCAGCAGTGCGAGGCCGAGGAATGTGGTCAGCACCGACAGCAGCAGTCGTTTGCGCACGTGTTTCAAACGGAAGTGCCCGAGCTCGTGCGCCAGCACCGCTTCCACCTCCGGGTGCGCGAGCCGCTCGAGCAGGGTGTCGAAGAAGACGATGCGTTTGTAGCGGCCGATGCCCGTGAAATACGCGTTGCCGTGGCTCGAGCGGCGCGAGTTGTCAATGACGAACACGCCCTTGGAGGCAAAGCCGCAGCGCTGCAGCAGCGCTTCGATGCGCGCCTTGAGCGATGCGTCCTTCAGGGGCGAGAAGCGGTTGAAGAGGGGCGCGATGAACGCCGGCCACGCCCACGCCATGATCAGCATCACGGCGAGCCACAGCACCCAGGCCCACACCCACCACCAGCGCCCGGCGCGCTGCATGAGCAGCAGCGTCGCGACGACGAGCGGTGCGCCGAGCAGCACGGCGAGCGCCATGCCCTTGGCGAGGTCCGCCAGGTACAGCGCCAGCGTCGTGCGATTGAAGCCGAATCGGGCCTCGAGCTTGAACGTGCGCCACACCGAAAACGGCAGGTGGATGAGCTGAATGACGAGCGCGACGGAGGCAATCACGGCGAGGCCGAGCCAGGGCTGCGACCACTGCGTGTGACGCCACAGGGCATCGATCGCGGCGATGCCGCCGCCGACGGTGAGTGCGAGCGCCAGCGCCGCATCCACCAGCGTAGTGAGGCGCGCGAGGCGCGCCTTGGCGATGGTGTAGTCGGCCGCCTTCGCGTGCTCCTGCGCCGAGACGCTGCCGGCAAAGGGTTCGGGCACCGCGCCGCGGTGCGCGGTCACCGTTGCGAGCTGACGCCCCGAGAGCCACAGCTCCAGGAGCGTGCCGATCACGAGCGCGCTGATAAATAGGGGTGTTAGCCAGGCCATGAGTTCCAAGTCTACAGAAGATTGGCGCGGCCTCTGCGGCGCGCCGCACCGCGGTGCGCGAGCACGCGCTAGCTGCGCCTCGCCGGCCGCGCCGCGAAGCGCGCGACGCGCACACGGCGGTTCGCTGATCCGGCAGCCGGCGATTCCAGCTGCGCAAGCAGCAGCCGTGCCGCGCCAGTGAACTTGGCCGGATCGCCGCTCGCACGTGCGAGCAGCATGCCCCCTTCAAGCGCGCCCACGAGCAGGGCGGCTGCCTCGCACGCCGGCACCCGCAAGGCGAGGGATCCTTGCTGCTGCCCCTGTTCGAGCAGCTGCGTGAGCCAGCGCTCGTTCGCGGCAAAGAAGGCTCGCAGCGCCCGTTGCATCGGCTCCGGCAGAGTCGCGTACTCTGCGGCCAGCATGCCGCACAGGCACATGCGCTCATCCGCCAGCACTTCGGCGTACAGCTTCACATAGGCACGCAGTCGCGCCGGTGCGTCCGCGCGCTCGCGCCCGATGCGTTGCAGCGCGCTTTCGAAGGCGTCGCTGTAGCGCTCGATGAGCGTGCAGCCAAGTTCGGCCTTGGTGGCGAAGTGATAATGCAGGCTCGCCTTGGTGATCCTGACCTCGGCGGCGATGTCGGCGTAGCTGAAGCCGTTGAAGCCGCGCGTCTGCATCAGACGCTCGGCCACATCGAGGATACGGGTCGTGGTGTTCGCCGCAGCAGGCTTCGGGTCGCTCATCGGCGTCGATGATAGCAAGCGGGCTTGTATTTACCTACTAGTTGGTAGACACTCGCCGCTCGGACGGTATCCACACCGTCCCCAGGGGGCATTTTATGCAAACGACGGAACACAAGACATTTACCCAGCCCGATGAGACACGCGAATTCCCGCGCGGCCGCGCGGAGATCCTCAAGATCGGCGGAGCCGAGGTGGGGCGGCTGGTTTTTCAGCCCGGCTGGCGCTGGTCGAATGATCTGAAACCCATCGCCAAGACCCACAGCTGCACGGCGCCGCACTTCCAGTATCACGTGAGCGGCCGCCTGGCCATCCGCATGGATGACGGCACCGAATTCATCGCCGGCCCGGGCGACATCACCTCACTGCCGAGCGGCCATGACGCCTGGGTGGTCGGGAATGAGCCGGTCGTGGTCGTGGACTGGTTCGGCGCGAGCAACTACGCGAAGGGCTAGCCGCCCGCGGGCGCTGACTTCGGGCGCGAGCCTCGCGCGCTGACCCGTTTCAGGCGGGCGCGGGGGCTGCTTTGCGCTGATCGCTCAACCACAGCAGCACGGTACACAGGAAGGCCACGACGCTCAGGAAGCCGAAGAACCACAGCATCGGCGCGTAACCGCCCGGATTCAGGGCGCTGGCGCCGCTCACGTCGTTGATGTAGCCGGCGGCAAGATTCGCCGCGAACAGTCCGGCGTTTTGCAGGGTCGTCATCAGACCATAGGCGGTACCGAGCTGTTCCGGGGCGGCGTAGCGCGGCACGGTGGGCCACAGTACGGCCGGCAGGAATGAGAAACTCAGACCCAGCAGCGCGGTGGATATCGCGGCGCTGCCGGGCAGGGCGCCGAGTACCAGGAAGCTCAGCGGCAGCAACACGGCGCCCGCGGCCAGCAGCAGCGCGTTGCGCCCGGTGCGATCGAGCAGCAGCCCGAACACGGGGGTGGCAAAGGCGGCCGCGAGGAACACATAACTGTTGAGCGTGCCGGCCTGCTCGAGACTCAGTCCCTGCGCTTCCTGCAGATACTTGATCGCAAAGGTGCTGCGGAAGGGGAAGATCACCGAGTAGAACGCGACGCAGGTGCCCACCAGCAGCCAGTAGCCGGCCGGAAAGCGCAACAGATGGCTCCAGTCGATCCGCTCCGGCCGCGGGGCGAGCGCGAGCGTGCCGCGGGCGGCCTGGCGGCGGTCGACATAGAAATACAGCACCGCGGCGGCGAAGGATAAGGCGGCAAAGCCAACCGCAAGCCACAGAGGCGCCTGCCAGCCCTGCTCATAGAGGTGTTTGGCGAAAGTGGGCGAGCGGTCGGCGAGATACGAACCCAGACGCGCAAGACTCAGGTTGAGGGCGAGCTGCAGGGCGAAGTAGCGGCCCGTGAACCACTGCGCCAGCGCGACCAGGACGGCGACCACGAGCGTCTCGGAACCGATGCCGAACAGCAGCCGACCGGCGGCCATAACCGCAAAGTGCTCACCCAGCGCGGTCAGCACCGCGCCGATGAGGCAGATGGCGGTCGTGGCGACGACCATGACGCGCGCGCTGAAACGATCCACCAGTACGCCGCCGACCAAGACCAGGAAGATATTCGGCAGGCTGTAGATCGCGTTCAGGGTGCCGATCTGGGTGTCGTTGAAGTGCAGCTGCTGCGCGAGCAGCTCGGCGACCGGCCCGATGGAATCGTAGCCGTAGTAGTTGCCGAGCATGACCAGCGCGGCGCTCACGAAAAACAGCGCCTGCGCCCCGAGCGACGGCGTCGGGCGTGCGATGAGCGGGGCCGCGCTCACGCGATGCCAGCCGCGCTTTCGAAGAGAGGGATACCTCGGCTCTGATGCAGCTCGCGGGCGTGCCCGGCGGCGCTCGCGAAGATGGCGCGTGACTCGTGATGCAGAAAATCCCCCCTCATCGTGGCTCCCGTCGAACGGACGGCGTGCTGCGCGCCCGCTGCCAGTTGTCAGCTGCGCCCAAGATTGTACTGAAGTCGTCGCGGCTCCGGGGCCGAATTGCGTGAACTCGCCGGCTAATCCATCGTGCTCGCCGCCGGCACCAGCATGACGGGCAGGGGATCCGCGGGCATGCCGCCGATGCTCACGGCCGTGCGCGAAGTGAAATTGAAGGTCATGAGGGCGACGAACAGGGAAGCGATCTGTTCGGCCGAGAACTCACGCGCGAGGCGTGCGGCCAGATCCGCCGTGACGCCCGCGGGAAATCCGAGGTAGGCATCCGCGAGCGCAATGGCGAGCTTCTCCCGGGCGCTGAGCGCGCTCTCCTCGTAACCGGCGTCGATCATCGCGGCACGCGCCTCGGTGAGGCCGTCGGCGCGCGCGACTTCGTAGCGCACCGCCTTGCAGTACACGCAGTTCACGGTGCGTGCGTTGCGCAGCCGGATCATCTCCAACAGCGTCGGCGACACCAGGCTCTTCTGCCAGACCGCGCCGTTCAGTGCGACGATCTCCGCGACGGTTTCCGGCACGAGGCCGAGGGCGCTGTCGCGAATCGGGTTACCGGTGCGCGTGGCGGGCGCAGCGGCGCGTGCCTTAGCCGACATGAGCGTCCTCGCCGGCCGGCGCGAAGCGGGCCAGATCGCGCAGGCAACGCGCCGTCCTGATGCGCCCGTCGATGCAGCCGAGCGCTTCGATCAGGAACACCAGGCCCGCCTCTCCGAGGCAGGCCCTGACCTCATCAGCCACCGGATCCGGGATCGACTGCGGATCGAGGCCATAGCACTCGGCAAAGAGCAGCACCGCCTTCTCGCTTGCGGTGAAGGCGGGGCTCTTGTCCGCCGCGCCCGCCAACACCGGGTCGCGACGCTCGCGTGGGAGTGCGCCCGGTTCGACGTGGGGATTGCTGGCGGCGAGTTCCAGGTCATCCTGATGCAAGCGCGCGAGCGTGAGACGACACAGCTCCAGCAGCGCCGCTGTGACGTAGGGCTGCACCCACAGGCTCTGCCACAGCCGCGCGAAGCTCGCCGCCGGCGCACCGGCAAGCGCCAGGCTGCGGTCAATGTTCAGGCTGGTCGGAAAAGTCGGTGCATCCATCGAGGACTCTCGCCTTTAGGGCAAAGTGTAGCAGCCACGCGTGCCGGCGCCGCCGGCGCTATCAGGGCGCCACCCAGCCGGAGCCGATGAGACTTTCGTGAAACTCGCGTATGACGTGCTCGTCGGGCGCCTCGGCGTGACGCTTGGCACGCCCGGGCAGGCGCATCAGGATATCGCGGATGACGTTCAGACGCGCCTGCTGCTTGTTGTTGGCGCGCACCACGATCCAGGGCGCCTCTTCGGTGTGGGTGCGCATCAGCATACTGTTGCGGGCGCGGCTGTACTCGTGCCACAGCTTCTGCGCCGCCTCGTCCACCGGGCTGATCTTCCACTGCTTCAGCGGATCCTTGCGCCGCTCGCGCAGGCGCCGCGCCTGTTCCTTGCGGCTGATATCGAGGTAGTACTTGAGCAGGTACGTGCCGGAGCGCACCAGCAAGCGCTCGAATCGCGGCGCTGCCTCGAGAAACGCCTCGTGTTCCGCGGGCGTGCAGAATTTCATCACCGGTTCCACGCCGGCACGGTTGTACCAGCTGCGATTGAAGAGGACGATCTCCTGCGCCGCCGGCAGATCCCGCACGTAGCGCTGGAAGTACCATTCGGTTTCCTCGCGATTGCTCGGCTTACCGGGGGCCACGACGCGCACTTCGCGTGGGCTCAGGTGCTCGACGACGCGCTTGATGGTGCCGTCCTTGCCGGCACTGTCGCGTCCTTCGAACAGCACGAGTACCTTCAGACCGTGAGCGATGACATGGCTGTGCAGCTTGACCAGCTGGATCTGCAGGCGCCGCAGGTCCTGCGCGTACTCCTTCTTACTGATCTTCGGGATGGGAACCGGCTTTTGCTTGGGTTTCTTCGCCATCAGAAGGACTCCAGGACGGGTAGCACGAACATGGGTGGTGGCTCGCTTGCTGCGCCCTCGCGAGCACGGCTTGTCGCTGGCGCCGCAGGGGTTCAGGCTACGGGTGTGTTGGGGCGATGTGCGGCGCTGGTCCGGAGAATCTCCCGGGGAGCTCATCATGACGAAGATCAAGCCCGAAGTTAAGGTTGTCGTATCCAAGAACGGTCCGTACCTGGTCACGGGCGACGTCCCGCTCGCCAAGCAGACCATTGTCAGCGACGCGGAAGGCGGCTCGCAGGCATGGAAGGAGAGCGATCCGTTTCCTTCTCAGCCGAGCTACGCGCTGTGCCGCTGTGGGCATTCCAAGAACAAGCCCTTCTGCGACGGCACCCACAGCAAGATCAAGTTCGATGGCACGGAGACCGCCAGCCGCGCCTCGTACCGCGAGCAGGCGCAGCTCACGGAAGGTCCGCAGCTCGCCCTGAGCGATGCGGAGTCGCTGTGCGCATTTGCACGCTTCTGCGACCCGAACGGGCAGGTTTGGAGCCAGGTCGAGCACACCGATGAGCCTCAGGTGCGCGCCAACTTCGTGCGCCAGGTGAACAATTGTCCCGGCGGCCGTCTGGTTGCCTGGGATCGCGCCACCGGTCAGCCGATCGAACACCATCTACCCGTTTCCATCGGCCTCATCGAGGATGTGGCCGAGGATGCCAGCGGTCCGCTTTGGCTGCGCGGCGGGATACCGCTGGTGTCGGCCGACGGCTTCGCCTACGAGGTCCGCAATCGCGTCACCGTGTGCCGCTGCGGGGCCTCCAAGAACAAACCCTTCTGCGACGGCTCGCATGTGGCGGTGAAATTCCACGACTCAAAATGACCGGTCCCCCTAGAGGCTGACACCGGCGAAGGGCTGCTCGAGCGCCATGCGCTCTCTCACGTGCGGCATCGGATACTTAAGTCCGCTCGCGCAGTTGAAGAGGATCGCGGTGTCGCTCGCGCCGATCCGGCCCGTCCGGGCCGCCGCCAGATACGCGGCGTAAGTCGCGGCGCCTTCGGGGCTCAGAAGCAACCCATCGCGTGTGCCCACGTGTGCCCGCGCCGCTTCGATGTCTGCGTCGCTGACGGCTAACGCGAAGCCGCCGCTGTCACGCAGCGCCGCCAGGATGAGAAAGTCCCCGAGCGCGGAGGGCACGCGGATACCCGATGCAATCGTGTGGGCGTTTTCCCAGAACGTCGCGCAGGTCGCGCCGGACTCGAAGGCGCGCACGATCGGCGCACAACCGCTGGACTGCACCGCGACCAGCCGGGGCAGCGGGCCGGATATCCAGCCGAGTTCCTTAAGCTCAGCCCACGCCTTCCACATGCCGATGAGGCCGGTGCCGCCGCCGGTCGGATAGAAGACGACGTCCGGCAGCCGCCAATCCGACTGGATGGCCAACTCGAGGCCCATGGTTTTTTTGCCCTCGATCCGGTAGGGCTCCTTGAGCGTGGACATATCGAACCAGTTGAACTGCGCCTTACCCCGCTCGACGAGCTTCGCGCAGTCGTTGATCAGCCCGTTGACGCGCCACACGGTCGCCCCCTGGAGCGCTATCTCGCTCAGGTTGATCTCGGGCGTGTCCTCGGGGCAAAAGCAAAACGCCTCCATCCCGGCCGCCGCCGCGTAGGCGGCCATCGCGGCACCGGCATTGCCGTTGGTCGGGATGGCGACCCGGCGCACGCCGAAGGATTTGGCCATTGACACCGCCACGCACAGCCCGCGGGCCTTGAAGGATCCGGTCGGCAGACGGCCTTCGTCCTTGACCACGGGCGGCCGAAATCCTGTGGGCCGCTCGCTGCGCGTGAGCGGCACGAGCGGCGTTTCCACCTCGCCCAGGCTGATCACGTGGGCTGCATCCGGAACCGGCAGCAGCTCGCGCCAGCGCCACAAACCCGCCGGACGTTGCGCGATCGTGTCGCGTTTCACCTCGCGCGCCAGGCTCACAAGGTCATAACGCGCCAGGAGGGGCTTGTTCGCGTCTGACAGCCCCTGCAAGCGCGCGATGTCGTAGCGCTCTCCGGTGGCGCTGCATTCAAGATGCGTCGCATAGCTATGGCGCACGTGCTTCCCCATTCATAGCAACTCAGGACGCGGCCGCGGGCCGCGTGCGCCTGTGGTACAAGCACCCATGGCGCAAGAGCCGTCATCTCAACACCTACAGCTGGTGCGTGCGATCGGCCGCTGGAGCATGGTAGCACTGGCGGTGAACAGCATTCTGGGCAGCGGCATTTTCGGGCTGCCTTCAGCGGTCGCCGCGCTGGTTGGTGCGGCGAGTCCGCTCGCCATGGTGCTCGCCGGCTGCGCCACCGGGGTGATCATCGCCTGCTATGCGGAGGTGGCGTCGCAGTTCTCCGCAACCGGTGGCACGTACCTGTATCTGCGCTGTGCGTTCGGCCGGCTGACCGGCATCCAGGTCGCGTGGCTGTTGCTGCTCAGCCGCCTGACCGCCAGTGCGGCCAGCGTGAATCTGCTGGTCGTGTACCTGGGCGAATTCTGGCCGCAGGCCACGCAGCCGGTGCCGCGCCTGCTCATCATCACGCTCTTCCTCGGTACGCTCGCCGCCATCAACGTGCGTGGCGTGGGCGCAGGTGCGCGCGTGAGCAACACGGCAGTCATCGCGAAACTCGCGGCGCTCGCGATCGTGTGTATTGCCGGTGTCGCCTACCTTTCCCAGCATGCGCGCGTGCTCCCCGCGCCGGTGACCGCAGGGGCGGGTGAGTGGCTTGACGCCATGTTGCTTCTGCTCTTCGCCTATGGCGGGTACGAGGGGGCGGTGTATCCGATGGGGGAGGCGAAAAACCCGCGCCGTGATGCCGCGTTCGCGCTCTTTGTGGCGCTCGCCATCCTCGCCGTGCTCTACACCCTGCTGCAGTACATCGTCATGGCGGTGCTGCCGGATGCGGCGCACAGTGCGCGGCCGCTCGCGGACGCAGCGCGGATCTTTCTCGGGGAGACGGGCGCAGCCTTCGTCACGGTCGGCGCACTGGTGTCCGTGTACGGTTACATCAGCGCGAACCTGCTGACGGCCCCCCGGGGCATGTTTGCCCTCGCCGAAGGGGCGGATTTCCCTTCCGTGTTTGCCGCCGTGCACCCGCGATTTCGCACACCCCACGTCTCGATCGTGGTGTTCGCATTGCTGCTGTGGGCTTTTTCGCTGCTCGGGTCCTTCTCCTGGAACGTGACCCTGTCGGCGGTGGCACGCCTCTTCTACTACGGCGCGATCTGTGTCGCCGTCCCGGTACTGCGTCGGCGACAGCCGGACGCGGCGCTCGTGAGGGTGCCGGGCGGGATGCTGCTGCCCACGCTCGGGGTGCTCATCTGCGCCACGCTCCTGAGCCGCGCGGACTTCAGCAAATCGCTCATCCTCCTGGCAACCGTCACCGTCGCGTTCGGGAACTGGGCGGCGGTGCGCCACCGCCCAGGTGCGCCGGCCCCTAGAGAGTGATCTCGCTGATCTGGATCACCGGGCTGGTGTTGGTGTAGTTCGGGATGTCGCCCATGATTTCCGCCAGGTGCGGCGTGAACGCCTTCTGGAACGCCGCGACCGAATCGAACGTCAGGTGGCCGACGGCGATGTAGGGGGCAGGGGAACCGGGCGCGCCACCGCCGACCCCGCCCTCGGCCGCAATGCTGCGGCATTCGGGTGCGCAGCGCTCGCGCACCAGCGGCATATGCTTCGTGACGTAGTAGTTCATGTCGAACTTCGCACCCGACCCGTTCGGATAAAGAACCGTTACTTTGATCATGCAAACTCCAAAGGACGTAAGGTCGTAGCTCTCCACCGATTCTAGTGCCTGCGCGACATCGAGGCGAGGCACGCAAGATCCTGTGTCATCGCGACCTGTAGCTGCGCCACGGCACGCGCGGTGCGGCCGCGGACTTTTTCAGGCACACCACGGCGATCAGCACCAAGAACGCCAGCCCGGGCAGCGGCCCGATGAGGAACGGCGGCTTCGTCCGCCCGGCAGCTGTGGCAGAAACTGAGGGGTCATTGTCGTTGCTGCAGGGGCCAGCGGCGCTAGCATGCGCCGGTACTTAGCGGAGGTTCTCATGATCAGCGCGGCACTGATGACGGCGGTTCTCGCAACGGCAGCCCCGGACGCGGCGGCGCAACACCTGCAGCCGCCGAAGGGGCGTCACATCGAGGTGGCCTTCGCGCTCAGCGAAGGGGCGGTCATGATCGACTTTGCCGGCCCGTGGGAGGTGTTCCAGGATGCCATGCCGCCGGCAGCGAGCGGTACGCCCGAGATGGTGTTTGATCTTTACACCGTCGCTCCGAGCCGCGCACCGCTGCACACCAGCGGCGGTTCGCGCCCCGGTATGACGGTCACGCCGGACTTCACGTTCGCCGACGCACCCGCACCCGATGTGGTGGTTGTCGGCGCGCAATCGGGCGGCCCGGGGCTGACGGCGTGGCTGAACAAGGTGCATGCCGAACACGCGCTGATCCTGTCGGTGTGCACGGGCGTGTTTCGCCTGGCTGAGACCGGCCTGCTGGAAGGCAAGTCCGCTACCACCTATCACCGGAGACTGCAGCGCCTCGCCAACCAGTACCCCGGCGTCGCGGTGCGCAGTTCGGTCCGCTACGTGCAGGCTGATCCGCTGATCGTGACCGCTGGGGGCTTGAGCTCTGGCATCGACGCGGCCCTGCACATCGTGGAGTTGTACTTTGGCCGCGCCGTGGCCCAGGCCACCGCCGATGACATGGAGTATCAGGGCGAGGGATGGAAGACCAACGTCGGTCTCGGGGAACAGCACGAAGTGCCGCCGACCATCCCGCTCGCCTACCGCGACCGCACGACCCACTGGCAGGGCGTGTTTCTGCCTGCTTATCCGCAGCAGCAGCCGCAGCAGCGGGTCGTGCTGAACCTCGCCCGGACCGATCAAGGCTACGTTGCCACCCTGGACGTGCCCGGAGCGCACGTATTCGGTGAACCGCTGAACGTGCAGGTGAGCGCGGGGCGGATCGACTTTACGCTCGACTCCGATCACGGGCCGCTGGCTTTCTCCGGTGCCCTGGGCGCTCAGACGATCGCCGGGGCGGTGACTGAGGATGGCAAGTCGACGCCTCTGAATCTGAGTAAGGTCGCGCACTAAGCGCCGCATGCCCGTCACACCATCCCGATCGCCGCGCGTGCACCGGCCGCATCACGTGGTGATGCTCGCCTACCCCAACGCCCAGGTGCTCGACATCACCGGACCTTTGGAGGTCTTCGGCCGCGCCGCCCGCTGGATCCGGGACCACGGGCTCAGCCGCGAACTCGTGTATCACGTTGAGATTGTCGCTGCGCGAGCCGGTCTCTTTGCGACCTCATCGGGTCTGCGACTCGTCGCCGAGCGCGGCTACCGCAGCGTGCGCAGTGCCGACACGCTGCTGGTCGCCGGCGGTGTGGGTCACCGCGAGGCCACGGCAGACGCAGCACTGCACAAGTGGTTGCAAGCCATGGCCGGCAAAGTGATACGCCTCGGCTCCATCTGCAACGGCGCACTGATCCTCGCCGCGGCGGGGCTGCTCAACGGGCGTCGCGCGACCACGCACTGGGCGTTCCTGCGGGATCTGCAGAAGAGCCTCGGCGTCGCCGTGTGCGATGACGCCATCTACATCCGCGATGGCAATCGCTATACCTCCGCCGGAGTCACGGCCGGCATGGACATGGCGCTCGCCATGCTCGAGGAGGACTGGGGGACGCCCATCGCGCTGGCAGTGGCGCGCGAGCTGGTGCTGTTCCTCAAGCGCCCCGGAGGGCAGTCCCAGTTCAGCGACTATCTGGCCGCCCAGTTCAGCGAGGACAGCACGCTCAAGGGCGTGCAGCTGTGGATACTTGAGCATCTTGCGGAGGATCTGTCGGTGGCGCGCCTGGCCGAGCGCGCCTGCATGAGCCCCCGCAACTTTGCCCGCCACTTCAATCACAGCGTCCGCATGGCGCCGGGGCAGTACGTGCGTCAGCTGCGCATCAACGCCGCGCGGCGCAAGCTCGAGCAGACACCGCTGCGCGTGCGACAGATCGCACAGCGCTGCGGCTTCGGCACCGAGGAGAGTTTGCGCCGCAGTTTTGTGGCCTCGCTGGGAGTGTCCCCGGCGGCCTATCGAGAGCGCTTCGAAGGCGCCGCGCGCGAGCTTGGCACGCAGGCCGCGGGTGCGCGCAACCGCGGTCTCCTTAATGGCGCAGCTTCCACCAGACAGCCAATGCGACCAAGGCGGGGAGCGCAAATACGATGAGGAACAC